>DAINBS010000267.1:0-1505 GCA_036732805.1 Gemmatimonadales bacterium
CGCTCGCCCACTCGGCGGCGCTTGATGCGGGCGGCGGGACCGTGGGCATCCTCGGCAACGGCCTGGGCGTGATCTACCCGTCCGCGAACCGCGCCCTGTACGAGCGGGTGCAGGCGAACGGTCTCTTCCTCACGGAGTTCCCGCCGGGCGAGCGGCCGAACGCGGGAAGCTTCCAGCGGCGGAACCGCCTGATCAGCGGGCTCGCCCGTGTGACCCTCGTGATCGAAGCCCGGGAGAAATCCGGTGCCCTGATCACGGTGGATTGCGCGCTCTCACAGGGACGCGAGGTGCTGGCGGTGCCGGGTCCCATCACGAGCCCGACCTCGGTGGGCTGCAACCGACTCATCCAGTCCGGCGCCAAACCGGTGCTCGGCCTCCGCGACGTGCTGGAGGAGTATGGGATGGCCCTTCCGCCAGGCCCGTCGCCGGCGGCGGCGGCGAACCTGTCACCCGCCGAGCGTGGCGCCCTCGAAGCGCTGCGCGCCGAGCCGCGCCACGCCGACGAGCTGGCCGAAACGCTCGGCCTGAGCACCGCCGACACGTTGGCGGCGCTCACGGCACTCGAACTCCAGGGCTTCATAGCGGCCCTGCCTGGCAAGCGCTTTGCGCTGTCGTCGGGTGGGCTGTTTCCTGGGCCCTAGGTACCGCTGGGCCTCTTGCCGCCTCGCCGTCTCCCCTGTTACCTGTCTCCACATACCCTGGCCCAACCGCCTGTGCGTCACGTCTATATCCACGTTCCCTTCTGCCGCCGTCGCTGCAGCTACTGCGACTTCGCGATCGCCGTGCGCCGCGAGGTCCCGTCCGCGCGTTTCGTCGAAGCGGTGCTCGCGGAGTACCGTATGCGCCGGGACCGGGACGAGTGGTCACCGGTGCCGTTCGAGACGGTGTATCTGGGTGGCGGGACCCCGTCGCTGCTCTCGCCGGACGCGGTGGCCACGCTGCTCGAGGCCTTCCCGCGCGCTGCCGGCGCCGAGGTGACTCTGGAGACGAATCCGGACGACGTGACGCGAGAGCGCGCGGCCGCGTGGGTGGACGCCGGGGTGAACCGCGTCTCGCTCGGCGTGCAGTCGCTCGACGACCGCACACTCGCGTGGATGCACCGGACGCACGATGCCGCCGCGTCCCGACGCGCCGTGGAGATCCTGCGGGAATCGGGCGTGGCGTCGCTGTCGCTGGACCTGATCTTCGCTCTGCCGGAGAGCCTCGAACGCGACCTGACGGCCGACGTGCGGGGGCTCCTTGCCCTCGCGCCGGACCACGTGTCGGCGTACGGACTCACGCTCGAGCCCCGCACGCCCTATGCGCGCTGGACGGACCGGGGAGTCACGGCCGTGCCGTTGGACGACCGGTATGCCGCGGAGTTCCTGTTCGTGCACGAGGCCACCGGCATCGACGAGGAAGTGGAGGGGATGCTGCGGGTGCTGCTCTCGGAGGGAAAAATCGTCTGGCGGACGGTCATCGAACAGATGGCGCGCACTCTGACGGTTGAAGGGCCGACGGGCCTC
>DAINBS010000267.1:1515-4584 GCA_036732805.1 Gemmatimonadales bacterium
CCGGTCGCGCCACAACAGCGCCTACTGGCAGGGCGTGGACTACCTGGGCCTCGGTCCGTCGGCCCACGGTCTCCACGGCCGGATGCGGCGCTGGAACCTGCGGAACTGGGCCGCCTACGACCGTTGCCTCGCGACAGGCACGGACCCTCTCGGCGGGTCGGAGCACCTCACCGTCGAGCAAGCGACGCTCGAGCGGGTGTACCTCCGCCTCCGGACCGTCGAGGGAATCCCTCCCGAAGATGCGGCGGATCTGGTCCCGCGGACCCGTTTGGCAGCCGAGCAGGCCGGGTGGCTAGCAAGCGAGAATGGCTGGGTGCGGGCGACCACGCGGGGATGGCTATTGCTGGATGCCCTGGTGACCGACTTGACCACCCTTTAGGAAGGTGGCTAATATCCTGTCAGCCATGAACTTGTGCTATGACTGACCGACTGTCCGAACGCGAGTGGAAGGTGCTGGAGGCCGTCGTCCACACCTACATCGAGACGGCCGAACCGGCGGGCTCCCGCACGATCGCCAAGCGGTTCCCGCTGGGGGTGTCGGCGGCGACCATCCGCAATACGATGAGCGACCTCGAAGACCGGGGGTACCTCTTCCACCCGCACACCTCGGCCGGCCGGATCCCGACGGACCAGGCCTACCGGATGTACGTGGACCAGCTCATGTGGCGACGGCCCGTCGCCGAGTCGGAGCGCGATCGGCTCACCCAGGAGCTGCGCGGCGACCAGGGGGTGATCGAGGGCATTCTCGAGAAGGCGGCCCAGGTCCTGGGTGTGCTCACCCAGGAGCTTGGGGTGGCGGTGGCCCCGACGTTTGACGGCGCGGTGCTGGAGCGGCTCCAGCTGATGCAGGTGGCGGCGCAGCGGCTGCTGATCGTGCTCGTGGTCCGGGGCGGGCTGGCGCGGACCATCTTCCTCGAGCTCCGCTCGCAGCTGCCGACCGAGGCGGTCACGAAGGTGGCCAGCGTGCTCAACGACCGCCTGAGCGGACTCACGCTTCGTGAGGTGCGCGCGACGCTGCGCGACCGCCTGCGCGATTCGGCGAAACACCCGAGCGAGTCCGAGCTGCTCAACATCTTCATCGAGGAAGCCGACCAGGTGTTCGACGTCCCGGCCGCGGGGCAGGTGATGCTCGGCAGCGCCCAGATGCTCGCCGACCAGCCGGAGTTCCACTCGAACGAGCGGATGCGCAACCTGCTCGAAATCACCGAGCGGCGCGACGTGCTGCGGGAAGCCTTGCGGAGCCGCGAGCAGGCCGGCATCACGGTCACCATCGGCGCCGAGAACCCGGACCCGCGCTTCAACGCGTTCACGATCGTCACGTCGAGCTACCGCCGCGGCGGGCTCACCGGCGTCATCGGGGTCATGGGCCCCACCCGGATGCCGTACGACAAGGTGCTGGCCCTCGTGGAGCACACGAGCCGCATGGTCGAAGACCTGGTCTCCTGACATGTCGCGCGACTACTACGAGGTGCTGGGGGTTGCCCGCGGCGCGGACGAGGCGGAGGTCAAGCGGGCCTACCGCAAGCTGGCCATGGAGTACCACCCCGACCGCAACAACGGCGAGAAGAAGGCCGAGGAGCGGTTCAAGGAGGTGACGGAGGCGTACGAGATCCTCCGTGACCCGCAGAAGCGCGCCCAGTACGACCGGTTCGGCAAGGCGGGCCCGCGCGGCGGCGGCGGGTTCGGCGACTTCCATCCGGATCTGGCCGAGGCGCTGAGCATCTTCATGCGCGACTTCGGCAACATGGGCGGGTTCGACGCCGTGTTCGGGGGCGGCGGACGCAGCCGCCGGTCGCGGCGTCGCGGCCAGGATGTCCGCCTCACGGTCGAGGTGACGCTGGCCGAGGTGGTGCGCGGCGCGAAGCGGAAGGTGAAGCTGCGCACCCTCCAGCCCTGCGAGCGCTGCGGCGGCAGCGGCGCCAAGACGGGCACCGGGACCCAGGTGTGCAAGACTTGCGGCGGCGTGGGGGAGGTGCGCCAGACGGCGCAGTCGTTCCTCGGCCAGTTCATCTCGGTCACCGCCTGCCCGACCTGCAACGGCGAAGGCACCACGATCCGCGACCTCTGTGAGGAATGCCGCGGCGATGGGCGGACCCGGCGCGAGCGGACGGTGGACATCGAGATCCCGCCGGGCGTCTCGAGCAACAACTATCTCACGCTGCGGGGCGAGGGACAGGCGGGGCCGCGCAGCGGCCCGCCGGGTGACCTCATTGTGGTGCTCGAGGTGGAGGACGACGATCGGTTCGACCGCCACGGCGACGACCTGCTGCACGACCTGCCCGTGTCGTTCAGCCAGGCGGCGCTCGGTGCCGACTTCGTGATCCCGACACCCGTCGGCACCGCGCCGCTCTCCATCCCCGCGGGCACGCAGTCGGGGGCGGTGATCACGCTGCGCGGGCAGGGGCTCCCGGCACTGAATTCCGGACACGTGGGCGACCTGCACGTGCGGGTGAACGTGTGGACGCCGGCCAAGCTGTCGCGCGAAACCGAAGACCTGTTCCGCCAGCTGCGGGAGGTCGAGGGCGAGCCGCCGAAAGCCGAGAAGCGCGGCAAGGGCCTGTGGGACCGCATGAAGGAGGCGCTGGGCGGCTGATGAGCGACTGCATCTTCTGCAAGATCGCCGCGGGGGAGATCCCGGCGAAGGCGATCGCGAGCGACGACCAGTTCGTCGCGTTCCACGACATCGATCCCAAGGCGCCGGTGCATGCGCTGGTCATCCCGCGGACGCATGTGGCCTCGCTCGACGCCGCCACCGACGCGGCCATGCTCGGCCGTCTCCTGGCTTTCGTGAAGGAAACGGCACGCTCCCTTGGCGTGGCCGAGGCCGGGTACCGGACCGTGATCAACACGCACGCCAACGGCGGGCAGGCCGTGGCCCATCTGCACGCGCACATCCTCGGCGGCCGGCGGATGACGTGGCCACCGGGATAGGCGGACAGGCGGTCTGGCGGACAGGCGGGCAGATCGATGTGTTTTGTGACCGGCTGACCGCCTGACCGCCTAACCGCCCTTCCCTTGAGCGCCGACCGACTCCGGGGTACTTTGAAAGTCTGCGCCGGGACCAGCTCG
>DAINBS010000268.1:0-4581 GCA_036732805.1 Gemmatimonadales bacterium
CTGGGTGGTGGTCACGGGGGGAGAGTATAGCACGGGGGTTCAAAGCACGGCGGGTGCAAAGCACGGAGGTGCAAGGCACGGAGGTGCAAGGCACGGGTGGTCCAAGGCCCGAACGGTTCGGCCGGGCGGGAGGATTGACCGGCGAGGCCGGAGCCATTAGACTCCTGATCAGGAGCGTCCACGTCATGGTTCAGGCTGTTCGGTATCCCGCGTCGCGGTATCGGATCGACGCGCCGCCGGATCTGGCCGACCGGGCCGCGCGGGAGCGGCTGTCGGGGCCGGGGCTCAAGGCGTTCTTCAACATCATGGCGCGGTGGAAGGTGCGCGACGAGGACGCCCGTGTCCTGCTCGGCGGGGTCACCAACGGACCGTTCTACGAGATGAAGCGCAATCCCGATCGCGTCCTCGACACCGACCGGCTCACGCGGGTGTCGTACCTCATTGGCATCTTCAAGGCGCTCCACATCCTCCACTCGCGCGCCCTGGCGGACGAGTGGGTGCACCTGCCGAACACCAACCCCATCTTTGCGGGACACACGCCGCTCGCCTACATGATCCGCGGCGGCCTGCCTGCCCTGCAGACGGTACGACGGCTGCTCGACGCGCGCCGCGCCGGCTGATGGCCCTCCCGCCCGTCACGCTGGTCCGCCAGCTCGACACGCACCGGCTCGTGCCCTCGCGGCACTCGCCCCGTGGCGACAGCGTGCTCGTCGCTATCGCCGATGACGACGCGCACCTGCAGGCCATCTTCGAGCTGGACGCGGCGACCAACGACCGGCTCCTGGCCGAGCAACGGCTGCAGCCGGGCATCGGCCTCGAGGAGCTCGTCTCCGGCGTACCGCACGCGGCCGTCGTCAACGCGACGTTCTGCCATGCGCACCCGCTGGGCGCGCGCTTCAGCGGGCCGGACCGCGGCGCGTGGTACGCGGCCTTCGATCTGCCCACCGCGCAGGCCGAGGTGGGGTTCCACAAGACGGTGGCACTGGCCGAGATCGGGCGCTTCGAGGATACCGTCACCTACGACGACTACCTGGCGGACTTCAGCGCGTCGCTTCACGACCTGCGGAAGGCGCGGGGCTTCCGCGCGTGCCTGGATCCCGACAGCTACCTGACGTCGCAGGCGCTCGCCGAGCGGCTCCTCGATGCCGAGGGGCTGGGGGTGGTCTATCCGAGCGTGCGTCACGCGGGCGGAACGTGCCTCGCGTGCTTCAGGCCGGCGCTGGTGGCCAACGTCCGCCGGGCGAAGACCTATCGTTTCACCTGGGAGGGACAGCCCGAGCCCAGGGTGACGCGGGGGTGAACGCTGCACGCCCACCCCGGCCGCGGCAGCGATGCGGATGCGTCATCCGATCCCCGGTCTACGCCGACGCCTTCGCAGGCTGCTGCGCGTACTCGTCGTGGCGGCGCCACCAGGCGCCCGTCTCGTTGCGCCCCCGGGGTGCGCGGTCGAGCCACTGGTACATGCCCCAGATGCCGTCCACTCCGCGCGAATACGTGGAGTAGCACTCAATGCGACCGCTCAGGCTGCGCTGCAGGCTCCGGTCGCCACCGGCGCGATCATTCACTCGGGGGAGGGTCAGGTGATTCCTCCAACGCCAGACGGGCGCCAGGTGACCGTCAAGGTCGATTCGCAACTGATGCCGGGTGTCCGGATGTCGATGATCACCGAGGATCTGCCGCCGAATTCGGCGATCAGGGTGCATCTGCATCAGCGTGAAGACGAAATCATCGTCATTCGCATGGGCAGCGGCGTCGCGACGCTCGGCGACCGCGAGGTGGCCGTCTCGGCCGGAGCGATCGTGTACGTTCCGCAAGGCGTCTGGCATGGGCTCCGCAACAACGGGACGGAAACGCTCGGCATGAGCGCGATCTACTCGCCCCCCGGGTTCGAGCAGGCATTCAAGGACCGCCTGCTTCGGCCGAAGAGAACGGCAGCCGAAGCCGAGGAGAGCAGGAAGAAGCACGGAATCGTGTATCGGGATCCGCAGCGGTAAGGACGAGGCGGTTCGGCATCCGGCCGCCGTGATCGCGCGGGCCGGCAGGACGACGACCTGCTGTTCGATTGGCTGGAGCGCGGCCTGGGTGCGCTACGCCGCGTTAGGCGGTCCGAACCAGGCGGTGAGCGCGTCAGCGAGCCCCAGCCGGGTCTGGTCTCCCACCCAGGCCACATATCCGTCGGGCCGAATCAACACGGCGGTGGGAGGGCTGACCGCCCCGAGCGCGGGAAGCTCCCACGTACCAACGTACCTGGCGTCAATCAACCGAACGCGATCGGCCCATGGCGTGATGTCGAAGCCGCCAGGCTCATCGAGGTTGAGCAGCACCGGCCGGGCATCGTGCAGCAGGGTGAAAGCCCGCCGCGGGCCGTTGGCGGTGCGCAGGTCGAGATCGGGCATGCGGCGACCGAGCAGCGCGTGGCCCTCGCCAAGGTCGTATTGAATGCCGAGACCGGACATCTCCGCGGCGAGTCGTCGGCGAGGCTCGTCCATGGCGAGGAGCTCGGAAACCGTGTCGCGCAAGGCGTTGGTGCGGTCATCCGTGCGGAGCAGCGCGACTTGCGCCATCGTGTTGCGCAGCACGCGGGCAGCGACCGGGTGCCGCTCGGTGTGGTACGTATCGAGGAGGCTTTCCGGCGCTGTCTTCTTGACGACCTGGGCCAGCTTCCATCCCAGGTTCACCGCGTCCTGCACGCCGATGTTGAGGCCCTGTCCGCCCGTCGGGTAATGCACGTGGGCGGCGTCGCCGGCCAGCAGCACGCGTCCCTTGCGATACGAAGCTGCCTGCCGAGCCATATCGGTGAACCTCGAAATCCAGGTGGGACTGTGGATCCCGAAATCGGTCCCGTATACGGCGACCAGCGCTTCGCTGAGATCGCGGAGGGTGGGTTCGTCGGTCCGGCCGAGGACCTGCTCGGTCACGAGGACCCGCACCGGCCCCCCGTCCTCCAACTTACTCAAGCCATGGATACCGAGGGCGTCGCGGCGCAAACCCCATTTCGGCTCCTCGGCCATCTCGACCTCGGCGATCAGGTTGCTGGTTGTCAGATCCCACCCGGGGAACTCGATGCCGGCGGCTTTCCGGATCAGACTGCGTCCGCCATCGCACCCGACGAGATACTCCGCCCGCAGCGACGCGCCGTCGGACAGCTCCACGTCGACGCCCGTGTCAACTTGCGCGAGACCCGTCACCTCACGTCCGCGATAGATCGGCACCGAGAGCTCGCCGACCCAGTCGGCCAGGATGCGCTCGATGTGGTTCTGCCACAGCGCGAGGCCGTGGGGATGACGGGTCGGAAAGTCGCTGATGTCCAAAGGGATCCAAGCGAACCCCGCGACCTGGGCCACCTGCCCCTGCGAGAGGAACCGATCAGCAATGCCACGCTGATCGAGGACCTCGATCGTGCGTGAGTGCAGGCCGCCCGCGCGCGAGCCGGCGAGCTCCTGGCTGGCGCGCCGCTCGACGATGGCCACGTCCACGCCCGCCAACGCCAACTCGCCCGCCAGCATCAGCCCTGTCGGACCTCCTCCCGCGATCATCACCGCATGCCCGGTCATCGCCACCCCTCGGCCTCCTTTCCGCCGGTTCCGGCGTAGAAAGGCCATCCTGCGACATGCTCCGGGCGTTGCAGCAAGCCCCCCGGTGCGCGATAATCTGAAAGTGCCACGGAACGGGTGCCTGCGGCCTCAGCGCCGTTGACGAGCGCTGGACGTCGAACCACCAGCGGCTGCGCAAGTGCGAGCGCGATGCGCCCACCGTCATCTGGGGACCCTACCGCGTTCTGCAGGGCGCGCTGCGCGGCCTGACCACTTCGGCGGGCGTCGTGTATGTCTCGGATCGTTTCACGAGTCGTGACAATCTGATCGTCGTGCCGGCCTTTACCCGGCTCGACGCTTCGGCCTCCTGCGAGATCGCCGGCCCGCGGCTGACCCTCGGCGTCGTGGCGCACAACCTCACGAAGCGTCGCTACGTGACGTCCGGCACCGGCGTCGTCTTCTTCGCCGCACCCCTGCGCCGGATCGCCGTGCAGTTGACGACCGCGTTCTAGCGACCGGGCAGACGGCATCCCGAATGCTGCACGACGACCGGGGCAGCGCGCTCTGCCAGATTCCATCACCAGTCGGCTAGCATGGACTGACGCGCCGAACCAACCGGCGACTGGAAGCAGCGGAGTCTCGAGCACCGAAGCCCGGGGGGAGGCTTCAGTCCAGACGCGTGTGGTGCTCAGCAGCAGCAAGCGGGTGCACAGACTTCGCGCTCAACTCGACGTGAACCACCGGTCCCGGCCGACCGCGTAACGAGAGCAGCTTCGGTGAGGTGACACGATGCTACGTGAAGGGGCGGCGGGTTGGGCCATCGGCATCGTGCTGGTCGTCAGCGCGTCAGTCGCACACGGCCAATCCGCCGGCGAAGCGTCGGTCCGTCTGAACGGTGTGCCCGTCATTCAGGTGACCGCCTCGGGAGACGAGTCCGCCACCGCCCGCGCAGCCCGGATCGAACGCCGGCTCGAACGGCTGGCGGATCGTATCGATGAGACGGCTCGTCCCGCCGTGGTCCGGGGGCCTACGGACGATACCCGCGTCG
>DAINBS010000269.1:0-4577 GCA_036732805.1 Gemmatimonadales bacterium
AACGGCCAACGGCCAACGGCCAACGGCTAACGGCTAACGGCTAACGGCTAACGGCCAACGGCCAACGGCCAACGGCTAACGGCCAACGGCCAACGGCCAACGGCTAACCCTCTACGCCATCACGAATCTCGCCACCAGCGCCGTCACGTTGTCCGTGCCGCCCCCCGCGAGGGCGGCCGCGACGAGCGCGTCGGCCGCCGCCTCCGCCGACGGGTGATCCTGCAGGATCCGACTGATCGTGGTGGTGGGGACGTGCTTGGTGAGGCCGTCGGTGCACATGAGCAGGATGTCGCCCGTCTCGAGGTCGAGGTGCGACAGCGCGGGTTCGAGCTCGTCCGACCCGCCCACGGCCTGCGTGAGCATGTTGGAGTACGGCGACACCGCCGCCTGCTCAGCCGTCATGACCCCGCTGTCCACCAGCGCCTGGCTCACGGTCTGGTCCCGGGTGACCTGGTGCAACTCGCCGCCCCGGAGGCGATAGCACCGGCTGTCCCCGATGTGCACGATGTAGGCACGCGGCCACAGCACGTGCGCCATCGTGACCGTGGTTGCCATGCCGGCCTTGTCCGGATCGTGCTGGGATTCCGCGCGCACGCGGATGTGGCTCTCCTGCACCGAGGACGCCAGCTCCCCCATGAGGTCGGTGGTCGCGACCTGATCGAGCTTGTAGAAGCAGCGCATGGAGTTGGTGACGTACTTCATGATCGCGTCGAGCGTGAGGCTGCTCGCGATTTCGCCGCCCGGCCCGCCGCCCACGCCGTCCGCCACGAGGAACAGCAGGGCCCGCGCCCCTGAATCGAACCGGTCGCGGTACGACTCCGGCAGGCTCGTGTCGTGGATGTCGATCACCTTGTGGAGCGCGGCGACGAGGAACTGGTCCTGGTTCGACCGCCGCACCCGGCCGATGTCGCTGCGGCCGCGCACGTCCACGCTAATCCCCTCGATCCGGATCACGGCCGCACGCCGGCCGCGAGCGAGTCGCGCGTCACGAGGCTCACCGGAACGGCGATCACCGGGGCCACGGGCTGGCCCTTCAAGTGCGCGACCACCGTCTCGATCGCGCGGCGGCCGATCAGGGCCGGGTGCTGGACCGCGTCCGCGACGAGCGGCGTGTTTCCGCCGATGGCCGTGCGGGCTTCGGGTGTGGCGTCGTACCCCACGATGAGAATGTCCGTGCGGCCCGCGGCCTGCACCGCCGCCAGCGCGCCGAGGGCACAGTCGTCGTTGGAGCCGAAGATGGCGTTGAGCGGACGTCCCGATGCGAGCAGGTTGTCGGCCTTCTGCTTGGCGACGTCCCGCAGACCGCGCTCGACCGCGGGCGCCGCGACGATCTTGATGTCGGGGTACGCCGCCAGCGCCTCCCGGAACCCCGCCACCCGTTCCTGGACGCTCGTGATGGTCGGCTGGTCAAGGATGGCCACCGCCCCCCGTCCGCCCAGGCGGTCCGCCAGGTACCGGCCCAGCAGCCGGCCGCCCTGCCGGTTGTCGCTCGCGATGTGCGACACGACCCCGCCGCCGTCCGCCGCGATGTCCGCGGTGAACACCGGCACGCCCGCCGCGCGGGCCTCGCTCACCGCACTCACGATGCCGCTCGAGTTCACCGGGGCGATCACGATGGCGTCCATGTTCCGCGTGAGGAAGCCCTGCACCTGCGCCGTCTGCCGGGCGAGGTCCCACTCCCCGGCCACAATGTGCAGATCCACGCCGAGGCTGTCGGCCGCCTCCAGCATGCCCTGCTTCAGGTCCTGATAGAAGACATGTGCCTCAGTGAGCAGGGTCACCCCTACCTGGGGCCGGTCCGTCGCGGGCCCTCGAGCGCAGGCGACGCCGGCCAGGGCGACGAACGGAAGCAGTTTGGCTCGGATCATGGTTGGCACTCCACCATCAATGTGGCGATCTCGAAGGCGCGGAGCGAGAGGCGGGCCTCACGACCTGTCGTCGGCACCGCGTCGCCGGCGTCCTCGAGCAGGTTGGCGCGGTGCACGCTCCGGGCCGCGCAGGGCAGGGCGACCCGTACGTCGGTGGCCCGGCCGTGCCACTCGACGAGTCGAAGGACCATGCGCTCCGAGTCTTCGGCGCGCTTGAGCCACGAGATGGTAACCCCGTCCGTGTCCGTTCCGCCGAAGCCCGCGATCCTGCCCAGGGGTCCGGGATGCGGCGGCTCGAAGCCCACCACAAACGGCACATTATACTCCGCGGCCCGGCGTTCGATGACGGCCTCACGCCAGTCGCCCGCGTGCGGCAGGATGGCAAAGCGGAACCGATGGTTCCCGCGGTCGGCCGTGGAGTCCGGCCAGATGGGAGCCTTGAGCAGGGTCAGCCGGAGCCTGCCCTCGCGGTAGTCCCAGCCGTACTTGGAGTCGTTGAGCACGCTGACGCCGTAGCCGTCCGCGGACACGTCGGCCCATCGCTGTCCGGGCACCTCCCACTTGGCCCGTTCCGCCTGTGTCCGTGGTCGGCCCGAGCGGCCGATCGTGCCGTACGGGATCTCGAACGTCGCCGAGTCGGGCGTCACGGCGAACGCGAACGCGACCTTGAGCAGCTTCTGCCGCTCGTGCCAGTCCACGTCGTTCTCGATCTCGAGATAGTCCGCGTCCCGCCACAGCACGAGCGTCTGCCGGAGAACAGAATTGCCCCACGTGCGCTCGATCTGGAACCGCGCGGCATCCCGATCCGTCGATCCGTCGATCCGTCGAACCTCCATCACTTCCCACGCTTCCGGATTCGGCATCAGGTTCCACGCGTCCCACTGCGCGGGCCGGTCGTCGAGCACCTGGAGCACGTTCGCGCGCCCGCCCGCGGCGAGCACCTCGCGCCCCGCTCGCCTGTCGTGGATTCGCACGACCGCACCCGTCAGGGTGTCCACTTCGACGCGCAGGAACGCGTTCTCGATCCAGTCCGGCCCGGCGCTGGGAGGAGCGGGCGCCGGCGCCACCACGGGCGAGCCTCGCCCCGGAGGCACGTGCACGACCACGGCGCCGAAGGCTGGGACCGAGTCTAGGTAGATCGTCACCGTATCGGTGACGTCGGATCCCGATATCCCCCGTCGGCTCACGATCCGGCCGCCCCTCGGCCATCCGAGAGGGTTGAATACCACGAAGGCCGGCCCCCGGCCCCGTGTGTCCATCCGCCCACGCAGCCGCGCAAAGCTCGCCGCCTTCAGCGAATCGAGCAGGGCCCAGGCGGTGTCGTACGTGGCGTTGGCGTCCATGTAGATGCTGTCAATGCCGGAGCCCGGCAGGATGTCGTGGAACTGGTTGAACAGCACGAGGCGCCACGCGCGCTCGATGGCCTCCCGTGGGTAAGGCGCGGAATCGATGGCCGCGAGCGCTTCCACGGCCTGGAGCCGCACCTCGCTCCGGCGGTTTCGCTGCTTCATGGCCGCCTGGGTGGTGTACGTTCCCCGGTGGTACTCCAGGTACATCTCATCCTTCCATACCGGGAAGCCGCCGGCGGGCTCGGCGCTGCGCACCGCGTCGACGGCCCGTTCCGGTCCCGCGTACCGCACCGCCGGGAACGTCGGCACGCGGGCCATGTGCTCGGCGCGGCGCAGCATGGTCATCGTCGGCCCGCCGCCGTGGTCGCCCACCCCGTAGAGCACGATCTGCTGGCCGATCCCCGACCGGAGGCGGTCCTCGACCCGTTCCTCCACGAGCGTCTCGGGATCGAGGTCGTGCGTGTAGCCATACGGGTTGTACGACAGGATCCGCGTACCGTCGCGCCCCTCCCACCAGAACGCGTTGTGGGGGAACTCGGTCGAGTCGTTCCAGCGCATCTTCTGCGTGACGAACGCGTCGAACCCGCTGCCCGAGAAGATCTGCGGCATGGTCCACGGGTAGCCGAACGTGTCGGGCGTCCAAGCGATCCTGGAGCGTTTCCCGAACCGGCGCTGGAAGTAGCGCTGCCCGTAGAGTCCCTGCCGCACCAGCGACTCGCCCGCGGAGTTGTTGAGGTCGGCTTCCACCCACCAGCCGCCCACCGGCTCCCATGATCGGGTGCGGGCCGCCGCGGCGAGGGAATCGGCCAGCGCGGGCTCCAGCCGGTCCATTGCGTCGTAGAACGCGGCACTGCTTCCGGTGAAGACGTAGCCGGGGAAGACCTCGGCCAGCTTGAGCGACGTGCGCCATGTGTTGCGGATCACGTCGATCGTCTCGCGCCAGCGCCACAGCCACGCCGCGTCGATGTGCGAGTTACCGACGAGCCAGAGGGTGTCCTGGCGCAGCGCGGCCGCCGCTGCCGCCGCTCCTGCCGCCGCTGCCGTCTGCACGCGCGCATACACCGGCGTCCCAAGCGCCGCCAGCCACGCGGCCGGGTCCGGCCGCGCCGAGTCCGGGAGCGCCTGGCCCAACGCCGCCGCCCAGCGCGCGCCGTCGGCGTACTCGGGAAAGCCAGGGTCGCGTACCTGCGCCTGCGGCAGCCACCAGAGTGGCCGCTGCGGATCCGGGTGGATCACGAGATCAAGCGGATCGCCGGTCCGGCACGACTGGCACAGCACGACCTTCCCGCCGCTCACCGGGACCGTGGCGCCGTTCACGTCGATGCGCGCGCCGGATCCCAGCCCGCGGGTGAGCAGGTCG
>DAINBS010000270.1:0-4568 GCA_036732805.1 Gemmatimonadales bacterium
TCGGCCGCCAGCGTGCGCACCTGACTGATCTTGAGCCAAGAGCGCTTTGGCAGGCCCGGGAGATCGAGTTCCATGGTGAGCGGGTAGCCGGCACGCTGCTCCTGGGACGTGAGCGCCATTGCGATCACGGTGCCCGAACGCTCGTTGAACACATCATGGCTCAGGATGAGCACCGGCCGCCGGCCGCCCTGCTCCCGCCCCCGCACCGGGCTCAACTCGGCCCAGCGCACCTCGCCCCTCAGTATGCGGGCCAATCGGCGAGCTCCCCTGCGATGCCGTCTTCCGCCAGCGCCCGCTCGAGGTCGGGATCGAGCTTCGCGCACTCCCGCGCCAGCCGGGTCCGGTCGAGCCGCTCGAGCTTCTCACGGAGCGCGGCTTCCACCGCCACGCTCCGGTTGGGATACGCACCGGCGCGTACCAGTCGATCGACGCGCGCGAGAACGTGCTCGTCGAGGGTCAGGGCAACCTTGGATTTGGGCATGGTATGATGATATGTCATACCGCACCATTCCTCAACCTGGCCTCGTGACACCACGTGGGCGGGACGCGCCCTGATCGCCCCGCCCACGGGAACCGCTCCGCTCGCATCAACCCTAGCGGTGAGCGAGCCGGATGCGGTAACCGGATTGTCGCGCGGGTAATCGAAACAACGCGCCCAAAGCGGTTGAGCGGTTGAGCGGTTGAGCGGTTGAGCGGTTGAGCGGTTGAGCGGACCGCGAGGCTACGAGCCACGCTTTCGCAGCGCCAGCAGCGCCTCCAGCTCCGGCAGCTGATCCAGGTCCTTGCGACGCGCACTGGCGCGCTTGGCGGCGACCAATGCGGGGAGATCGAGGATCCGGAATGACACATCCCCAACCCTGGTTTCCACTGACTGTGCGAGCACGGCGGGGAACTCCCCCACCCCTGCGACTCGATCCATCACGTCGAGGTCGCCTGTGGTCGTCGTGAGCGTCATGACGGGTGTGATCAGGAGCTGGCGCGCGTCCATGGTGAACGGCAAGCCGGGTTCGACCCCGCGGAGGTACGCGCCCCAGCCGGCGAGCACCCGTGCGAGCCGCTGCCTGTTCGCCTCGGACGGGTCGTAGCAGACGTCCAGGTCGAACGTGGCCCGTCCCGCGCCGTGCAGGCCGGCCGCCACCCCGCCGATCACCACGAAGCGCACCTGGGCTTCCACCAGCGTCGCGATCTGGCCGATGAACAGCGTCATCGGACGATCCGCGCCCTGGAGAAGAACTCCCGCGCCTCATCCAGCTGACGCAACCGTTCCTCCGGCGTCCGCTTGAGCGATTCTACCAGCAGCGACACGTCCACGCCGTACCATTTCGCCAGTGCAATGCCCCGAAGCCTGCGCTTCCGCGGTCGCCCGCGGCGCTTCTCCGCGTAGTACGTGCGCGACAGCGACAGCCGTACCGCGTAGCCCGACAGGAACCGCTCGAGGTCGATCTCGACGCGGACCGCACCGTCGGCCTCGCGCAGCTCCCACGTCCGGTGCGCGGGCCAGCGCCCGAGCGCCTCCTCGGCCAGGGGAAACGCCCGCCGCAGCGGCATGCCACACGCTTCCTTCACCGCCTTGGCGAACGCGAGCCTGCGCGCCAACGGCTCGGTGTACACCGCGGGCAGACCGAGCGCTTGGAAGGCGTTCTGCACCCAGCGCCCGGGGGCGCCGATGGCGGTGGCGAACTGGCCGAGGGTCATGAATTAGATATGTCTATCATACATAATTATGTCAAGTGAGGGATTGAGGGATGGAGTGATAGAGGGATCGAACTAGCCGTCAGCCTTTCGCCGCTGGTATTCGTATAGCCGCCAAGTGAGTCGGGCGGCATGGGTGTGAAGTTGCCGAAGGGCGGTCAGGTCGGGAGGCGACAGATACTCGAGGTCGCCAGCGAGGTCGAAGACGTAGGAAAGCTCACCAAGGGAGCCGATCGATGCATCCAGAAAGTGCGCGAACTGGCGGGCACCTCTCCGGCATGAGCCTTCCGCGATGTTTGCGGCCGCCGAAAAGGCCGCTCGACGCGCTTGGGATGTCAGCCCGTAGCGCTCATCCGTTGGGAACCCGCGCGTGTGACGGTAGACCGCCAGCGCGAGTTCGTGGCAATACCGCCACGCCCTGAGGTTGCGATAGGAGTTCACACACTACGGTGCAAAGGGAGCAGCCGACCCACGTAGCCGGATTACCGCACCTCCAACCATTCCCACGCCTCACCGTCCCTCTATCCCTCTATCCCTCCATCCCTCGATCACTCCACCCTCCTCTCCCCCGCCCTCACCAGGAACCAACACACCACCACGATCGTCACCACCACCGCGATCTCCCCCACGATCCCTTCGAGCATCACGGGCTTCGACTTGGGCGCGACTCCCGCCGCCACGAGTCCTGCTACCAGCACGCCGGCCAGTCCCTCCCCCGCCACGAGCCCCGAGGCCGCGAGGATGCCCGGATCGCCCGAGGTCGCCGCCGGCTTGCCCTTGCCGCGCTTCTCGGTGATCGCGCGCACGACGCCGCCCACGTAGATCGCGGCCATCGTGGCGAGCGGCAGATAGACGCCGATGGCGAACGCGAGCGGCGAGATGGCTGTGAGCCACGCGCCTACCGCGAGCCCGCCACCCGAGAGCACGAGCCCCCACGGCAGCTCGCCCGCCAACACGCCCTCGACGATGGTCTTCATGAGCGTCGCCTGCGGCGCCGGCAGGTCGGCCGAACCGAACGTGTAGGCCTGCCCCAGCAGAATGACGGTGGCCGCCACCGCCCAGCACGCGAACGCGGCCCCGATCAACTGGCCCACCTGCTGGTACAGGGGCGTCGCCCCCACGAGCCAGCCCGCCTTGAGGCTCTGCGAGATGTCGCCCGCCTTCGACGCGGCCACGGCCACGATCGTACCGACCGTGAGCACGGCGGCCTTGGCGGGCGCGTCGGTCCAGCCCATCGCGGCGAACACCGCTGCAATCCCGATGAGCGTGATGAGCGCCATGCCGGACGTGGGCTGACTGGAGACGCCCACGATCCCGACGATCCGTGCCGCGACGGTCACGAACATGAGGCCGAAGATGCCAACCCCGGCTCCCGCGATGGCGCGGGCGAGCGGTCCCATGTTGCCCGCGAACACGCCGGGCACGAGCGCCGAGATGAGGACCACCACCACGATCGCGCCGACCACGAAGCTGCCGGGCAGGTCGCGATCGGTGGCAGGGACCGCCGCCCGCGCGGCGGCATCACCGCCACGGCGGATCCCCCGGGCCACCGCCGCGAACGCGGACGACATGGTCGGCAACGCCTTGGCCACCGTGATGATCCCGGCCACGGCAACCGCCCCCGCGCCGATGTACCGCACGTAGCGCGCCCAGATCTCCGACGCGGACATCTCCGCCACGCGCTTGCCCACCTCCGGCGCCAGGGGACCCACGAGCCCCTCGCCGGCATACGCGATGAGCGGCGTCAGCACGACGGCCGACACGAGCGACCCCGCCACGAGCACTCCCGACTGCTTGTAGCCCAGGATGAACCCGACGCCGATGAGCGCGGGCGCCAGCTCCAGCGCGAGCACGGCCTTGGGCAACACCGGCAGCCCCGCGTGCACGGCGCTCGGCATGATGAAAAACAGCGAAACCACGAGCTTCAGGACCACGCCCACGGCCATGCCCCGGAAGATCCAGGTGCTGGCGGAGCTGCCGCCGGCCGTGGCCTTGAGCACCTCGGCGCACGCCGTCCCTTCGGGGTACGGCAGCTCCTCGTGCGACTGGACGATGAGCAGCCGGCGCAGGGGCACCATGGCCGCGATGCCGAGCACGGCACCGAGCAGGCTCAGGATGACAACCTGCAAGTAGGGCGGCGCCATGCCCCACATGAACAGCGCCGGAATGGTGAAGATGACTCCGCTGGCGAGCGACGTGGAGGCCGACCCGATGGTCTGGGCGATGTTCGCCTCGAGAATCGTCCCGCCCTTCCCGGTGAAGCTCTGCACGGCCGCGAACAGCGCGACGGCCATGACCGCCGCCGGGATGGCCGCCGACACCGTGAGGCCCACGCGGAGCCCCAGATAGGCGTTGGCCGCACCGAACACGATGCCGAGCACGACACCGGCCACGATGGCCTTGAGAGTGAACTCCGCCACGGGACCCGACGCACGGACACTTGTCATGTCACCCCTCGATCCCTCGACCCCTCGATCCCTCCATCCCTCTATCCCTCTATCCCTCTATCCCTCAGCTTCATCAGCTCCCCCGGCATCTCGACCACCCGATACAGCTCCACGCCCGCGAGCAACGTGAAGTACACCGCGCCGATCCACAGTACGCCCGGCAGCGCGAACGAGCTCTCGCCGACTACCGCGGCCGTGAGCACGAGCATCGTGAACTTGATGGCCCAGCGACTCACGACCAGCACCCGGTCGGAGATTCCTTCGTGAGGCCCGGCAAACGCGAGCACGTTCGGGATCATGAGATAGAGCAGGCCGGCGACGCCCCAGATGCCGTCGCCGGCTTCCCAGGCAAACGCCGCGTACAGCAGCACGAGCCCGCCGAGCGCCGCGCGCCCCGCGATCCGCCCCCCGCCCTTGCTGTTCCGCGCC
>DAINBS010000271.1:0-4561 GCA_036732805.1 Gemmatimonadales bacterium
CGCCTCCCAGCACCTTCATGGCGGCGAACCCGCCAACGCCGACGAGTGCCACGGCCACCGCCGCGATGGCTGCGACGGGAGCCTTCTTCTTTGGTGGGGCCGGGGGCGCCGCCCTGGGCTGCGGGGTGGTGGGCGTCGCCGGGGTGCGGGCCGGGGTGCGCGCCGCTGGGGCGGTGCCTCCCACCCGCGTCGGCGCGAGATCCGCCGTGACGTCCGTGCCCGGTGCGGAGAGGATCTGCGTCGCGGCTTCCGCGGGAGCCACGGTGGCGGCGGCCCCCATGCCACCCACCACCCGCGAGACCTCTCGCGCGAACTCGACGACGCTGGCGTACCGCTCGGCCGGCATCCGCCCCAGCGCGTGGCGCACCGCGTCCTCGAGGGCGGCCGGGAACACGACCCCCGGTCGGGCGGCGCCGAGCGGCAGGGGATCGTCGGTCAGCCGCTTGATCATCATCTCCTGCGCGCTCTCGGCCTGGAACGGGAACGTGCCCGTGACCATCCGGTAGAACACGAGCGCCAGGGAGTACGTGTCGCTCCGTCCGTCGAGCTTGTCGCCCGAGAGCTGCTCGGGGCTCATGTACTCGGGTGTCCCGACGACAAGGCCGGTCTTCGTGACCTGCTGGCCCTCCTCGCCTGACATGGCCTTGGCGATGCCGAAGTCCACCACCTTCACCAGGTCGGCGCCGGCGCGCCCGCGGGCGAGCATGATGTTGTCCGGCTTCAGGTCACGGTGGACGATGCCGAGGTCGTGCGCCGCCTGCAGGGCGTCGGCGGTCTGCGCGAGGATGTCGGCGGCGCGCGCGAGCGGGAGCGTGCCCTCACGGTCGAGGAGGTTGCCAAGCGAACCGCCCTCGATGAACTCCATGGCAAGGTAGATGAGGCCGTCGGGCGTCTCGCCGAAGTCGTAGATGGCGCACACGTTGGGATGGTTGATGCGCGAGGCGTTCGACGCTTCCCGGTTGAAGCGGGCGATGGCCTCCGTGTCGTGCGCCATGGACGACGACATCACCTTGATCGCGCTCTTGCGGCCCATCTTGACGTGCTCGCCGAGATAGACCGCGCCCATCCCTCCCTCGCCCAGCTTCTTCGAGATGTGATAGCGCTCGGCGATCACCGACCCGACGATGTCGCCCTGCTGGGTGCCGCGGAGGGCGGACCCGTCCTTCGGGCAGAACTTCTGCTCGTCGCCGTACTCGGTGCCGCAGGTCGGACAGAGCTTCACGCGCGATCAATCCTCAGGATCTTGTCGCCCATCAGCAGGCGCGCTCCGGCGTGGAGCCGCTGCTCGCCACGCACCGCGATCCCCACGCCGTTCCGGCTGCCGGCGTCCACCACGACGAAGTCCGCGTCATGGGACCGGATCTCGGCGTGGGTTCCGCTCATGGACAGGTCGTACGGGAATACCCAGTCCCCCCGCTCCCTCCCCAGGACTACGTCGCGGCCCGGTGAAAGATGCAGGACGTCCCGGGGGCTGCCGTCGCCGCGGAGCTGCGTCAGCGACGCAATGTCCGCGCCCGGCGTCGAGCTGCCCAGCCGCCGGGTCTGGTCCTGCTCGGGCGGCTGCGGGCCGGGGTAGCCGAGGCGACGGAACCGCAGGACCTGCGATCCGATGAGCAGGAGGTCCCCGTCCTGCATCACGTAGGGCTCGACGATGAACACCCAGGTCCCGTTCCGGCTGCCGAGATCCCGCACGTAAATCTCACCGCCGCGCACGGAGAACTGGGCGTGGATGGGGGAGATGAAGGGGTCGTCATGGAACGCGATGTCGGCCTCGACCCGCCCGATCGAGGTCTCCTCCCGCTTGAGCTGATACTGGCCGATGGTCGTTCCGCCCTCGTCGACCACCGCCAGCCCGATGGGCTTCTCGAGTGGAGCGGAGCGGCGGTGATGCGAGAGCGGCTGGCCGCACTGGGGACACGTCGCGCCACCGCTCTCGGACGCCCGCGCGGGAAACGGCGGGATCGTGTCCTTGTGGGCGGTGGTATCGAGGGTGCGGCCGCAGTCCCTGCAGAACCGCGCCGCGGGGTCATTCTGTGCGCCGCAATGGTCGCACCGAACCAACGGAGGTCCCCCAAGAGGTGAGCGGAGGCCAATGTACACCTCGTTAGTGGGGGCGGTCAACCGCTCCGGAAATGGCGTAGGTTCTTGAAATCATGTAGGTTGGCCGCCATGCTCCTGTCCCGCTTCGGGCGGGTTCCACCGCTTGTCCTGCTGATCGCCGGCTGCGGCGCCCCGAGGCCGGAAACCGCGGTCGCGCCCACACCTCCGGCCTCCGGCCCGCTCGCCGTCCGCGTCGCTTACCCGTCCCTTGAGCCGGACAGTGCGGGGACACTCATCGGCGCGTTGGCCAGCACCGACTCCGCCTTCGTATTCGGGTCCGTCTCGCGGCCGGACGCCCTCGTGTTCGTCAACGGGCAGCAGGTGCCCGTGGCGCCCACGGGGGCGTGGATCGCGTGGCTCGGCCTGCCGGACGACAGCACTGCCGGCTTCACGGTCCGCGCCGTGGCGGACACCCTGCGCGCCGAGGTGTCGTTCGCGGCGCGGCTTCCCCAACGGTTCCGCCCGCCCGCGGGCGGCCTCTGGGTGGACACGACCGCGCTGTTGCCCGGCGGCCGCATCTGGATCAGCCCCGGGGAAGGCATCCGCCTCCAGGCGCGAGCCGCGCCCGGCGCGTCCCTCCGCCTGGTGGTATCGGACTCGGTTGCCGTCGCGCTGGTGCCGGACGCGCGCTCTCCGGCGCTGCCCTGGGGTGAGCTGGCGTTCGGGACTGTGGCGCCCGCGCCGCGGACGGATGCCACGGACCGTTATGCGGGGTGGCTCACGATGCCGGTGGGGCCGGACCCCGGACCCGTGCTGTCGCCGATCACGGACGTGGACCGCGGGTACCCGGTGCTCGAGGCGGCTTTGAACGGCGACACGGTTCGGGCCGCGTGGCCGCTGCGCGTGGCCGTGCTCCCGCGGGACCTGCGGCCGGTGGCACTCGTCGACGACGATACCGCGGGCACGGGCGAGACCGACGGCGTGCTGGCCGGTCGACCTGCGGCCTATGGGACCTACCACTGGTTCTTCCCGAACGGCACCCGCGCGGTCGTGAGCGGCCGTTTCGAGGACCAGGTCCGCCTGCAGTTGTCCGAACGCACCGCCGCCTGGGTGGACGCGGTGGATCTCCACCCGCTGCCTGCCGGAACCCCGCCGCCGGTGGGAACGAGCCAGGCGATGCGCCTTCGCGCGGGCGAGGCGTCGGTCACGCTGCGCCTGCCGCTTCCCGGTCGCGTGCCGTTCCGGGTGGACGAAGACGGGCGGCGGGTGACGCTCACGGTGTACGGCGTCGCCGCGAATGCCGACTGGATCCAGTTCGGTCCCGAGGACCCGCTCGTGGCCCGGGTCGCGTTCGACGCTCCGGCCACCGACGAGATGCGCGTGCTCGTGGATCTCACGGAGCCGGTGTGGGGGTACCGCACCCGGTGGTCCGGCAACGACCTCCTGCTCGAGCTCCGCCGCCCGCCCCGCATCGACGCCCGGCACCCCCTCAAGGGCATCCGGGTGGCGCTCGATCCGGGGCATCCCCCCGCCGGCGCCACGGGCGCCACCGGAACGTACGAGGGGGACGTGGTCCTCGCGGTGGCGCGAGCCGCTCTGCCCCTGTTCGAGCGGGCCGGTGCGGAGGTCCTGCTGCTGCGCGATGACAGCCTGCCCCTGGGCCTCGCCGCGCGGCCGCGGGCCGCCGAAGCCGGCGCCGCGGATCTCCTGATCTCGATCCACGCCAACGCGCTTCCGGACGGGGTGAACCCGTTCGTCAACAGCGGCACGAGCGTGTACTACTTCCACCCGCGTGCCGTCACGTTCGCGCGCGAGGTGAACCGCGCGCTGGTGCGCGCGTTCGGCTTTCGAGACCTGGGCATCGGACGGGGCGACCTGGCGCTCACGAGGCCAACGTGGATGCCCGCGATCCTCACGGAGGGCCTGTTCATGATGCTGCCCGATCAGGAGGCCGTCCTGATCAGTTCCGAAGGCCAGCGGCAGTATGCCCAAGCGCTGGTGGACGGGACCGCGGCGTTTCTTGCAGCGTGGGCGCGCAGGCCCTGACCCCCCGCAACGGCGGGTGCCGTGCCGGGTATGACGTTCTGATGCGGACGCGGGTGTGGGTCCTGACGGTCCTGCTCGTCGCCATGCGCGCCTCCGGTCCGGCGGGCGCGCAGGAGCCGGCGGAGCGGGCGGCCATCGAGGCGCTGCGGGGGGAGCTCGCAGCCCTGGACGACTCCACCGTCCTGCGCGCCCGCGAGGCGACGGGGATCGCGCGGGCCAGGGCCGACCGCGACAACCCGATACTCCACCTCGAGCTGGGGTTCCTGGCGTTCCGGCTGGGTGAGGTGACCGGCGCCCGCCAGCACTACGACGACGCCGCCGGCGAGTTCGAGTGGGCCACCGAGCTGCGTCCGCAGTGGCCCTATGCGTGGTACGGCCTGGGCCTCGCGGAGCTTGCGCTCGGCGAGCACCCGGCCCTCGCGATCGAGAACGTCCGGCAGGCGCTCGGCAAGGACTTCCTCTCGAAGGCGGCCGC
>DAINBS010000272.1:0-4554 GCA_036732805.1 Gemmatimonadales bacterium
GCGACATCTGGGTGGCCGAGGTCGAGCTGCGCTGAGGAACGCGGGGCGGCGAGCTTTTGCAGGGAGCCGTGTTACATAAGGAAATGTCAGGATCCTTGTTTTACTGAACGTGCTACAAAAGGCGCGCTGCGGGACGGGCCCGGGCTGGCCGATTCCCCTCCGGGGCCCTATCGTAGCGCTCCCGACCGTGCAGAGCCGCAACGTGTCCGACCAGTTCGAGCGCCTGGCCCAGGCCCTCGCCCACCGCTACGTGATCGAGCGGGTCCTCGGCACGGGCGGCATGGCCACGGTCTACCTGGCCCAGGACCTCAAGCACCACCGCCGGGTCGCCATCAAGGTGCTGCGGCCCGAGCTGGCGGCGGTGCTCGGCGGGGACCGATTCCTCGAGGAGATCGAGGTCACCGCCGGCCTCCAGCATCCCCACATCCTGCCGCTGTTCGATTCGGGCGACGCGGCCGGTCTGCTGTTCTACGTGATGCCGTACGTGGAGGGCGAGTCGTTGCGGCAGCTCATGAGCCGTACCGGCCCGCTCCCCGTGACCGAGGCCGTCCGCCTGGCGGTTCAGCTCGCCCGCGCGCTGGCGGCGGCACACCGCCAGGGGATTCTCCACCGCGACCTCAAGCCCGAGAACGTGCTGGTGCGGGACGGCGAACCGGTGCTGGCGGACTTCGGGATCGCGCTCGCCGCCGACCGGGCCGGCGCGGACCGGCTCACCGAAGTCGGGATCTCGGTGGGCACGCCGCGGTACATGAGCCCCGAGCAGGCCACCGGGGAGCGCGAGCTGGACGCGCGAAGCGACATCTACTCGCTCGCCTGCGTGCTCTTTGAGATGGTGGTGGGCAGTCCGCCGCACGACGAGCCGACGCCGCAGGGCATGATCGCGGCCCGGTTGCTCGGCCCGCCCGACATGACGCCCGTGCGCCGGCTCTCCCCACGGCTGGCCGACGTCCTGGAGCGGGCGCTGGCGCCGCTGCGGGACGACCGGCTGCCCACGGCTGAGGCCTTCATCGCGGGTCTGGAACCCGAGCTGCGGGCGGAGGCGGCGCGCCCGTGGATGACACGGCCGGGCGTGCTGGCCGGCGGGCTCCTCGCGGTTGTGGTCGCGGTCGCCGGCGTCATGGTCATCCGGGCCCGAACGGCGGCGCGGAACGAAGCGGTTCGCGCGCGCGTCGTGCAGCTGGCCGACTCGGCCCGGCTGGGCGAGGCCCTGCTGCTGGCGCGGGATCTGAAGGCGCCGCGCGCCGGGGATACCGCGGGCCGCGCGTTCTGGCAGCAGTTCGCCGCCATGGTCCGGATCGTGACGGAGCCCGCCGGCGCGCGGGCATCGTGGCGGCCGTTCGCGGCCGGCGACAGCACCTGGCACGCCCTCGGCACGACGCCCACCGACAGCGTCTGGGTGCCGCGCGAGCCGTTCCATCTCCGCCTCGAGCGGCCCGGCTCCGCCACGTTCGAGGGGACCGCGTGGAGCGTGTTCGGGATCTCGCTTGCGTCGGGCGACACCATCCGCCTGCCCGCGAGCGACGAGCTGCCGGAGGGAACGGTGCTCGTGGGTGGCGGATCGGTGACCGTGCAGGCGCCCGGGCTCGAGGGACTGCCCACCCTCGAGCTGCCCGAGTACCTGATTGACCGCAGCGAGGTCACGAACCGCGCCTACAAGGCATTCGTGGATGCGGGCGGCTACGCGGACTCGGCGTGGTGGCCCACGCCGTTCGAGCGTGACGGTCGCCCGATCTCCTTTGGCGACGCGGTCCGCGAGTTCGTGGACCGGACGGGCCGTCCCGGGCCGGGCACCTGGGAGCTGGGCGACTATCCGGACGGTCAGGGTGAGTATCCGGTGGCCGGGATCAGCTGGTTCGAGGCGGCGGCGTACGCGCGGTTCCGCGGGCGGGCGCTGCCGTCGGTGTATCACTGGAACTGGGCGGCGGGCACGTGGGCCGCCAACTGGATCGTGCCCGCGAGCAACGCCGGCCGTACGGGCCCGGCACCCGTGGGGCAATTCGCCGGGCTGGGCCCGTGGGGCACCCTCGACATGGCGGGCAACGTGCGCGAGTGGTGCGCCAACCGGAGCGGCACCGACCGGTTCATCCTGGGCGGCGGCTGGAACGACCCCGCGTACATGTTCGTGGACGCGTACGGCCAGTCGCCGTGGAACCGGAGCTCCACGAACGGCGTGCGCCTCGTCACGTATCTCCGCGAGGACGACGCGGTGCGGCAGGCGCTCGCGCCCATCACGCGCCCGTTCCGCGATTTCCTGGCGGAGCGCCAGGCGTCGGACGCCGAGTTCGCCATATTCCGCCGGCTCTACGCCTACGACCAGCAGCCGCTCGACGCCACGGTCGCCGCGGTGGACACGACCGAGGACTGGGTCCACGAGGAGGTCTCGTTCACGGCGGCGTACGGCGACGAGCGCGTCACGGCGCACGTGTTCCTGCCGCGCACCGGGACGCCGCCGTACCAGACGGTGGTGTTCTTTCCCGGGTCCAACGCGCTGTTCCAGCGCTCGTTCGATGGTGCCCCCTCGTCCCTGTGGGACTATCATGTGAAGAGCGGCCGCGCGTTCGTCTTCCCCGTGTACTGGGGCACGTTCGAGCGCGAGCGCGCCGTGCCCACCGATCAGCCCGACACCAGCACCGCGTACCGCGATCGCGTGATGCACTGGGTACGCGATTTCCGGCGGTCGGTGGACTACGTCGTGTCGCGGCCCGACCTGGATTCCGCGCGCGTCGGGTTTCTGGGCTACAGCTGGGGCGGGCGGCTGGGGCCGTTGCTCGTGGCGCTCGAGCCCCGCGTGAAGGCGGCCGTGCTCTACGTGGCCGGTCTCAAGCTGCAGTACTCGCTGCCGGAGGCGGATCCGCTGCACTACGCGCCGCGCGTGCGCATTCCCGTGCTCATGATGAACGGCCGGTACGATTTCTTCTTCCCGCTCGAGACCTCGCAGATCCCGCTGTACCGCCTGTTGGGCTCCCCGCCCGACCGGAAGCGGCATGTCGTGTCCGAGGGGAGCCATTTCGTGCCGCGGGCCATGCTCGTGCCGGAGGTGATCGACTGGTTTGACCGCTGGCTGGGGCCTGTGCCGCGGTAGGGCAGGGGGCATGGGAGCCACCTGGATTGTCGAGGGCACCGGGAACGGGGGGTTCCCTTCCGGGTCAGCATCGAGCAGGGCGGCCCCCGAGTGACGCCACGGCGTTCTAGTCGCAGGCTCCGCTCTCCCGCGCCCCAGACAGGTGGCTTGCGGATGGCCGACAGCATTACTTACGAATGGCCGCCAGATAATCTTGCACTTGGACGCATATAATAGTTACATTTGGCCGGCATGGACCGCCATCGGCTCCTCCCCAGAATCGTTCGAGACCGTCTGGCCGAGGCGCTCGGCGACAGCCCGGTCGTCCTCATCCACGGCCCGCGCCAGTGTGGCAAGACCACGCTTGCCCAGGCGGCGGGCGCGCGGCGCGGCTACGCCTACTTCACCTTCGACGACGATGTGGTCCGCGCCGCCGCCGAGTCGGACCCGGTCCGGTTCGTGGCGGATCTCCCGGACCGGGCCATCCTGGACGAGGTCCAGCGGGTGCCGGCCGTGTTCGGCGCGCTCAAGACGACCGTGGACCGGGATCGCCGCCCTGGGCGGTTTCTCCTGACGGGATCGGCCAACGTCCTGCTCGTGCCGCGCCTCGCCGATTCCCTCGCGGGCCGGATCGAGATCATCCGGCTGTTCCCGTTCGCTCAGTGCGAAATCGAGCATCGCGAGCCCCGGTTTTTCGACGCCCTGTTTGGCGCGGGGTTCAGAGCGCACCGCACGGAGCGCCTGGGCGTACGGCTCGCCGACCGCATCGTCGCCGGCGGCTACCCGGCGGCCCTGGCGCGCGCGACACTGCGCCGGCGCGCGATCTGGTACCGGGACTACGTCGAGACGATGATCCAGCGGGACGTGCGCGAGCTGGCCCGGATCGCGTCGCTCGATGCGCTGCCCCGGTTGCTGGCCCTCGCCGCCGGGCAGACGGCGCGCCTGCTCAACGTGAGCGACCTCGCGGCCCCGTTCCAGCTGAGCCGTCCGACGATCCGCGACTACGTCACCCTGCTCGAGCAGATCTTTCTGATCGAAGAGTTGCCGCCCTGGCACACCAATCGTCTGAGCCGCCTGGTCAAGACCCCCAAACTGCACCTGGGCGACACCGGCATCGCGGCCGCCCTGCTCGGCCTCGATGCCGCGGCGCTGTACCAGGATCGCGGCACGATGGGCCAGTTGCTCGAGACCTTTGCGTACCAGGAGCTGCGCCGCCAGGCGAGCGGGCACGCCGACGATATCCGCTTCCATCATTTCCGGGACAAGGACGGCTACGAGGTGGACATCGTGCTGGAGCGTGGCGGCCGGCAGGTCGCGGGCGTCGAGGTCAAGGCCGCGGCGACCGTGACGGCTGCCGACTTCGCCGGGCTCCGCAAGCTCGCGGCCGCCGCCGCTGGCCGGTTCGCCTGGGGGGTCGTGCTGTACGACGGCGAGACCGCGGTCAGCTTTGGCGACCGCCTGCACGCGGTGCCGATCGGCGCATTGTGGGAGAC
>DAINBS010000273.1:0-4553 GCA_036732805.1 Gemmatimonadales bacterium
CCACGGCCGGCGGATCATCACGATCCGCCGGCCGTTTCCGTTCCGCCGACATGGACCGCATGGGGAGTGGATTCGTCGGAAACCCTGCCACGACTCCTCGCCGAATGTCGCGCGTCGCGAAACCATGCGGCGACCTTGGGTGAAGGCCCCGTCCCGGCGCAGGGCCGCGTTCTTGCGGGACCATGGCGAGTGGTGCAGCGTTGAGGCGGCCCCGGTCCCGGGGGGAACCGAGAGCCGCTCAGGCGTTTGCGTTTCGTTCCACTCGAGCGAGCAGGCGCGACGATGTTCGACACCCCCCGTTCCTTCCGGCTGGCAGCCGCGGCTGCCATTTCCGTCTTCGTCTACATCAGTGGCTGCACCGACGACACGTCGGGGCCGCCCACGCCACGCACCGGCCAGCTGGCGATCGCTCCCGACTTCGGCATGCTGCAGACGGGCATCGTGGACATCGCCCGCGGGCGCTTCGTCCTGACGCGCATCCCGAGTGGCACCGTGGCCGCCGACACGATCGTCGCGATCGCTGCCGACGCCGACTCCGTGGCCCTCGCCATCCTGGTTCCCGTCCTCAGCGAGGACGAGACATTCGATCTCACCATCCGGCTCATCTCCTCCGACGGCGACACGGTGTTCACCGGTGGGCCCGTCGAGGTGAGCCCCACGACCTCCGGCACGCCGGTGCCCGTCGGGATCCCCTTCGAGTACGTCGGGACGGGCGCGGACGCGGCGTGGGTCGAGATCCTGAACGCGGACACCAGCTCCTTCACCGGCGAGAGCATCCTGCTCACCGCGGTGGCGTTCGACAGCAACGAGGCCGCCATCCCCGGCACGCCCGTCGGCTGGGAATCGCTCGACACCGCGCGCGTCCGCGTCACGACCGACGCCCAGGACCGCGGCCTCGCCGTGGGCGGGAGTCAGCGGGGCCTGGCCCGGATCGTCGCCACCCTGGTGACCGGTCAGACGGACACCGTGCTGATCAGCAACCAGCCGCTGCCGACCACCATCGCGGCCGAGAGCGGCGGCAACCAGAGCGCTCGGGCGGGCAGTACCCTGCCCCAGCCGCTCGTGGCGCGCGTGACGGCTTCGGACGGGCTCGGTGTGAGAGGCCTGTGGGTGCGGTTCGTCGTGACGTCGGGCGGGGGCGCCGTTGCGCCCGATTCGGTGCGGACGGACAGCACCGGCCGAGCCGCGGCAAGCTACACGCTCGCCCGCAGCTTCCAGCCACCGGTCGTCACGGCGACGACGCCGCGGCTGGCGGCGGCCAGCGCGGTCTTCAACGCCACCCTCGTCTTCGAGCCGGCGGCAACGCTCGCGATCGTCGCGGGAGACGGTCAGACGGCAGCCGCGGGCACGGCCGTGGCGGTGGCCCCGCAGGTGCGCGTGCTCGACGCCGCCGGGCTTCCGGTACCCGGCGCGACGGTGACGTTCACGGTCACGGCGGGCGCGGGGATCGTGGCCGGCGGCACGCCCGTGACCGACACGCTGGGTCTCGCGGCGGTGACGAGCTGGACGCTCGGCACCAGTCCTGGTCGCAACGCGCTCCAGGCCACGGTCAACGCCCTCACCGCCACGTTCACCGCCACCGGCGTCGTGGGTCCCGCGGCGCGGCTCGCGTTCACCGTCGAGCCCTCGACCGTCACGCAGGATGCGGTCATCGCGCCGCCCGTCGTCGTGACGGCGTACGACGCGTTCGGCAACCTGGCCTCCGGGTTCGTCGGCGACGTGCAGGTGGCACTGCTGGCCAACCCGGGCGGCGCCACGCTGAGCGGCGTGACCACGCGGACGGCGGTGGCCGGGGTCGCCACGTTCGACGGCCTCGCGGTGAGTGCCGCGGGAACGGGCTACACCCTCCTCGCCTCGGCGGCGGGGCTCACGCCGGACACGAGCGCGGCGTTCGACGTCTTGGCGCAGGTCCGCCGGATCCGCTGGATCAACGCGGAGGGCGGCAATTGGGAGACCGCGGCCAACTGGGACCTCGGCCGCGTCCCCACGACAGACGACAGCGTGGTCATCGACTTCGCGGGCGGCTACGTCGTGACGCTTGCCACGAGCACGTCGGTGGCGAGCCTGCGGCTGGGCGGCGACGGGAGCACCCCGACGCTCCAGATCGCGCCCATCGCCGTCGCGTCGCTCACGATCGCCGACGGACTCGTCAACGGCGGCGTTATCGAGCTCACGGATCAGGGATATCCCAATCCGGTCGCGAGCCTCACGGTCACCAGCGGCACCCTGCTGAACACCGGGACCATCGTGAGCAACGCCCTGTGGGGCGGGACTCGCACGATCACCGCCGCGATCACCAACCTGGGCGTGATCACGGCGAGTGGCGCCGACCTCACCATCGCGAACGCCGGCCGGACGTTCGCGACCGACGCGGGCGCCCTGATCCTCGACCCCGGCCGGACCCTCGCCGTGAACGGCGGAACCCTCACGGTCGGCACGGAGACGCAGATCCTCGGCGGCGGGACCATCGCCCTCGCCGCGGGGACCGCGCTCGATCTCGCGAGCGACTTCCTGCTCCCGCTCGGTCGCACGTGGGGCCTTGACCTCGCCGGGCCGACCGGCGCCGTCACGATCTCCGGCCCCGGGACGCTGATCGTGGCCGACACGCTCGACATCGGCTCCGACGTGGTGAACACAGCGCTCGACATCCGGGGCGTCGTGTCCACCGGCTACGACGCGGTCGTCAACGGGGCGGTGACCATGGCCGCCAACGGCGTGCTCCGGCTCGCACCGATCGCCGCCGCGACGCTCACCATTGCGGGCGACCTCGTGAACCTCGGCACGATCGAGCTCGGCGATGCCGGCTTCCCAAACCCCGTGGCCACCCTTGCAGTGGGCTCGGGCACCCTCGTGAACGCCGGGACGCTGCGCACCACCGCGGTCTGGGGCGGGACGCGCACCATCAACGCCTCCCTCGACCAGCGGGGCTTGATCAGCCTCGCCAGCCCCCTCACCGTCGCCGGCCAGCTGATCGTCCCCCCGGGCGCGGGGGACGTGGGCGCCATCGGCAACGGAGCCGCGCTCACGGTCGCCGGCCTCGACGTGAACGGGATGGTGTTCGACAACACGCCGCTGATCTCGACGGGCGGCACGATCGCGAGGTTCGACAACGTGCGGTTCGACAACATGGCGACGGACGCGGTCCAGCTCACGGTCAACCACCCCGGAGCCGCCACCCCGTTCACCTTCACGAACGTCTGGTTCCGCACGACGCCCACCACCGGCCGGTACATCCGGGCGAACGACACCGATCCAGGTGACGGGACCCCGCTCATGATCGACCTCGCCAGCGCGACGCCGCCGGACGGGTCGGCCTACGAAGACGAGCAGAACGGCGCCGTCGTCAACTGGATCGTGGTCGCCGGCGTCAACGACTGGCTCGGCGGGACGGGGTTCTGGAGCGACGCCGCGCGGTGGAGCCTCGGCCGGGCGCCGATCCCCGGTGACACGGTGCGCATCACCACCGGCGGCGACTACTCGGTGACCATGGACGCCAGCGCGACCGTCGCCAAGCTGCTCATTGGCGGGGGGACCGACTTCATCACCCTCAACGCCTCCGGACAGGGCCTCACGATCAGTGACACGGGACCGGACCCCGGACTCGAGATCCTGCCGCTCGGATTCATCGTGCTGTCGGAGAGCGGGTTGCTCGCGGATCGGATCACCAACGGGGGGACGATCTACGCGGGCGGCAGCCTGATCCAGAGTGCGGCGTTCACCAACCTGGGAACCCTGGACGTCCAGTGGGGAGAACTGGTCATCAGTCACCCGACCGCGTACGACCTCCAGACGTCTGGCACGGTCCTGGTGGGGGACGGCGCGACGCTCACGCTCAACGCCAACGGTGGCCTCACGTACCTCGGTGGTTCCATCACCGGCGGCGACGCCAATACGGGCGTAATCAGGCTATTGCCGAACGTCCCCCTGGTCCTCGGCGCGGACCTGACGGTCAACAACCTGGTCATCGAGAGCATCGACGGACTCGTCCTGCCACAGGTAGGCCAGCTGCTGACCATCGGGCAGTTCGCCCAGTTCCGCGGGGTCGGCACCGGCGTCACGCGGATCCTGGCTCCGGTCGCGGTGAACGGCATCGTCGACATCCGGAACGGCACCGTCGAGCTCGGCGCCACGGCCGCTCTCAACGCGAGCGGGATGCTCAGGGGCATCGGCGTGCTCGACGCCACCGGGACCACCGGCACGGGCGCCCTGGTCGGCAGCATCAACCCGGGTGACCAGCCCGGCGCACTGCCGGGCATCCTGACCTGGGTCGGCGACTTCGCCCCCGATCCCGGCGCGGTGCTCAACATCGACATCGGCGGGACGCTAGCGGGCGCCCAGCACGACCGGTTCGACGTTCAGGGCGGTGTGGAGCTCGACGGGACGCTCCGCGTGACGTTCCGGGACGGTTTCACGCCGACGCCGGGCGACCGATTCCCGATCATGACGTTCACGGCCGCCGCGTTCGCCTTCGCCACCCTCGACTTCCCCGTAGGAGCGCCGGCGCTCGACACTGCGACCGTGGACGGCGGCATCAACCCCGACACGCTGTACCT
>DAINBS010000274.1:0-4517 GCA_036732805.1 Gemmatimonadales bacterium
CTACGACGAGGTGGCCCCCATCACGTCGCGGATCTGCGCCATCTGCTCCGCCGTCCACGTCCTCACGTCGCTGGCGGCGACCGAAAGCGCCCTCGGCGTGGTGCCGGGACCCCGCACCGTCCGCCTGCGCGACCTGCTGCTCCGGGGCGAGAACATCGAGAGCCACGCCCTGCACATCTTCCTGTTGGCGCTCCCCGATTACCTGAACGCCCCCAGCGCCCTGGCGCTCGCCGAATCGCACCGCGACGTCGTCGAGCTGGCGTTGCGGCTCAAGCGGCTCGGCAACCTCATCCTGGAAGTGGTGGGCGGGCGGGCCGTGCATCCCGTGACGCCCGTGGTCGGCGGGTTCTCCAGCATCCCCACGGAAAGCGCCCTGCTCGAGGTGCGCGCCGCCCTGGAGGAGGGCCGGCGCGACGTGGAGGTGGCACTGGACCTCGTAGCGCAGCTGCCGCGGGTGGACGTGGGGCAGAGCCCCACCGCCTACGCCGCCCTCCGCTCGGTGGGCACCTACAACTACCTGGGCGGGCGCGAGCTGGCGATCGTCTCGGACGGGCGGACGGTGGCCGTCCCGGTCACCGCCTACAAGTCCGTCACGCAAGAGCACACCGTCCCGCATTCGCACGCCAAGCACAGCCGGTGGAACGGGACTCCGTACATGGTGGGCGCCCTGGCGCGGCTCGTCGTGAACGGCGACGTGCTTTCCCCGTTGGGAGTGAAGACGATGGCGCGGGTGGGGCTCGCGCGGCCGTTTGTGGATCCCCTCGACAACAACCGCGCCCAGGCGGTCGAGCTGCTCGTGGACATCGAGCGGGCCATCGAGCTGGTGGACGAAGAGCTGGCCACCGCGGGCGCCGCGGAGCCCGTGGTGCCCGTCCGGGCCCGGGCGGGTGCGGGGACCGGAGCCGCCGAGGCGCCGAGAGGCCTGCTGATCCACAGCTACCGGTACAACGAAGACGGCCGGCTCCAGAACGCGGATGTCGTCACCCCCACCGCGCTCAACGCCGCGAGCATCGAGCACCGGCTGCGCCGCGCGGTGGAAATCGGCCCGAACGACGACCCGGCTGACATACGCCGGCGGTTGGAGATGGTGGTAAGGGCGTACGACCCGTGCATCTCCTGCTCGGTGCACGTCGTGGACGCCCGCCGTGCGACTTGACGTTCCGTTCCGCACGAGGTCGCTCAAGGTCAAGCTGATCCTGAGCTACCTCGTGATTCTGGGGGCCGGCGGGCTGCTCACCTCGCTCGTCGGCTCCTGGATCGTGAGCACCACGATCATGGCGCAGGCCCAGCGGACGGCGGAACACGACCTCGTGACCGCGCGGACCATCTACGAGGGCCAGCTCGCGACGGTGCGCCACGCCGTGGCACTCGCGGGCCCGGCCATCCGGCTGGAGGCCGCGCGGGGCCTGCCCGAGCTGCGCCAGCGTCTCGCGGCCACCCTGGCCGAAGCGCAGTGCGACTTCCTCACGCTCACCGATCCGGCCGGTCGGGTGCGGCTGCGGGTGGGCGGCAGCGACGCCGCCGGCGACGACGTGACCGACCTCGCGGTCGTGCAGGCGGCCCTCGCGGGCCGGGTGGCGGCCGGCGCGGCACTGCTCTCGACCACCCAGCTCGCCCGCGAAGATCCGGCGCTCGCGGCCCAGGCCCGACTCGCGATCGACCCGGCGCCCGACCGCCCGGCGGACAGCGCGGGCGTCCTCACCGAAGGGCTCCTGCTGATGGCGGCCGCACCGGTACTCGACGCGGGCGGGCGCGTGGCCGGGGCCCTCTACGCCGGGCGCCTGCTGAGCGGCCGGTTCGACCTCGTGGACACGGTGTGGACGCTGCTCTACCGGGGCGAGCAGTACCGGCGCGAGGACGTCGGGACCGTCACGATCTTCCAGCGGGACGTGCGAATCGCGACCACGGTACGGGATGCCCAGGGCGGCCGCGCGGTGGGCACCCGGGTGTCGGCACCCGTGCGTGAGGCCGTGCTCGACCAGGGGCGTCCCTGGCGGAGTCGGGCGTACGTCGTGGACGATTGGTACATCGCCGCCTACGACCCGATCCGCGCGCTGGACGGGAGCATCATCGGCATCCTGTACGTGGGGGTGCTCGAGCGGGCCTACGCCTCCATCCGCGACCGCGTGATCCTCTCGTTCTTCGCGATCGCCTCGATCGGGTTCCTGGTGATCATCGGCATCACCTACGTGATGATCAGCAACATCACGCGCCCCATCGGCAACATGGTGGTCGCCACCCACCGCATCGCGGCGGGTCAGCTCGACCAGGAGGTCCAGGCCGCGGGCCAGGGCGAGCTCACGCTGCTGGCCCATGCGTTCAACGGCATGCTGGCCAGCCTGCGGACCATGAAGGCGGACCTCGAGGACTGGGGGCGCACCCTCGAAGAGAAGGTGCGGCAGCGGACCGAGGAGGTCACGGCCATGCAGCTCCGCGTGGCCCAGTCCGAGCGGCTGGCGTCGCTCGGCATGCTGGCCGCCGGCGTGGCCCACGAGGTCAACAACCCGCTGGGCGGGATCCTGGCGCTCACGGCGCTCACGCTCGAAGACCTGCCCGCCGACGACCCGAACCGGCGGAATCTCGAGGTCGTGGTCCAGCAGACCGAGCGGTGCCGCGACATCGTGAAGGGGCTGCTGGACTTCTCGCGGCAGTCCGACGTGAGCATGGAGGAGCTGCAGATCAACGAGGTGCTGGATCAGACGCTCGAGCTGGTCACCCAGCAGTCGGCGTTCTTCAACGTCCGGGTCGAGCGCGCCTGGGCAAACGACCTGCCGCCCATCACGGGCGACCGGTCGCAGCTGCAGCAGGTGTTCCTGAACATCCTCGTCAACGCCGTCCAGGCGATGGGCGAGCGCGGCGTGATCACGATCCGGACCGCGGTGCGCGCCGGGGAGGTGGAGGTGGCGATCACCGACACCGGCTGCGGCATTCCGCGGGACGTGATCGACCGGATCTTCGACCCCTTCTTCACGACGCGCGAAGGCGGCCGCGGCACCGGGCTCGGGCTCGCGATCGCCTACGGGATCGTCACCCGGCACCGCGGACACATCGGCGTGCAGAGCACGCCCGGCACGGGCACGACGTTCAGCATCCGTCTGCCCGCGGCCGAGGGGTTCGAGCCCGGCACCCGCCCCGGGGCGGAGGCGGTCGTCGGCGCCCGGTAGCCCACCAGCGGCGGCGGGTTGTCTATTAGAGTGTGAGCGGCGACATTATCGGCGGCCGGCGGGCCGGCGGGACGGCGTGCGATGCACGCAGGCCCGACTGCCCGCCGGCCCGCCTTGGGAGAGGTGGCCGAGTGGCTGAAGGCGGCGGTTTGCTAAACCGTTATAGGGTCTAAAAACCTTATCGGGGGTTCGAATCCCCCCCTCTCCGTGAACCCGTCACACATCATGGCCCGTCTTGCCCGCTACTGGAGCGGGCCCCGCCCCGCCGACGTCGTGGTGCCGTGTGCCCGAGGCGCGCATCGCGTGCGCCTCGCCCGCGGCCGCTTCTGGGCCAACGCGAAGTGCCCGAAGTGCGGCGCCGCGGTGGATCGATGGCGCATCCGCCGGGTGGGCGCGTGGCTGGCACGGCTGGCCCGTCCCGCCGCTCCGCGCACCCTGCCGCGACTGGTCTGGATCGCGATCGTGGCCTACCTCGCGCTCGCGCTCGCCTCGGCCGCGTGCGTCTGGCTCCTCGCCGACCGCTGGTGGCCGGCCACCGTCCTGCTGTTCGGTCCGCGGTGGGTGCTCCTGCTCCCGCTCGCCGTCCTCGTCCCCGCCACCCTGCTCCTCGACCGGCCGCTCCTCGCACCGCTGCTGGTTGCGATCCTCGTCGTGCTCGGCCCGGTCGTCGGGTTGCATACGGGGTGGCGGCGGCTGTTCGTTTCCCCCGACCCGGCGCGCGACATCCGCGTGATGAGCTTCAACTCCGAGGGCGGGCGCGGCATGAGCTGGACGCCCACGGGCGTGCTGGAAGCGCTCGAGGTGGACGTCGCGGCACTCCAGGAGTGCGTGCCCGAGGTGGCCGAGCGCGTGCGCGTGCTCAAGGGCTGGCACACGGACACCCGCGCCGGCGCCTGCCTGATCAGCCGCTTCCCGATCGTCGCGGTGACGCAGATGGATCGCGAGGCGTTCCTCGCCGCCGACGGCGCCGGCCTCGTCGTGACGTACGTCCTCGATGTGGCGGGCCGCGAGGTTCGGCTCACCAACGTGCACCTCGAGACCCCGCGCGCGGGGCTCGAGGCCATCCGCGTGGGCCGCATCGAGGAAGGCGCGCCCCTGCTCGAGGGCAAGTCGGCGTTGCGCACGTTCGAGCACCGCTTTGCCCGCCGCTGGGTGGACGGCCTGCCGGGCCCCCGGTTGGTGGTGGGCGACTTCAACTCGCCGCCCGAGAGCCCGATGTTCCGCGAGTACTGGGGCGACTGGCAGAACGCGTTCAGCCTCACCGGACGCGGCCTCGGCGGCACCCGGCTCAACGGGTGGATCCGCGCCCGGATCGACCACATTCTGGCCGACGACCACTGGACCGTCGTGCGG
>DAINBS010000275.1:0-4496 GCA_036732805.1 Gemmatimonadales bacterium
GCCCGCAGCTCCGCCGCGGGGTAGCTCCCGGTGGCCACGCCGATCGCGCGCGCACCGACGCTCAACCCGCAGGTCATGTCGGCGGGGGTGTCTCCCAGGATCACGATCTCCGCGCCGGCCGGCCGGCGCCCCATGAGCGTCTCCGCGCGCTCGGCGGCGATCGCCGGCAGCCGTGCCCGGTCGTGATGATCGGAGCCGAACGCGCCCACGCGGAACCGGGCCGGCGCGATGCCGGCGGCGCTCAGCTTGAGCCGCGCGCCGTCCACGACGTTCCCGGTGAGCAGGCCGAGGATCGCGTCGTGCCGCCGCTCGATGCCGTCGAGCAGCGCCGCGATCCCGGGATAGACCGTCGTGGAGCACGTGCCCGCCTCCAGCTCCAGCGCGAGCAGGTCCACGTACCGGCGGCAGACCGCGGCAATCCGGTCACCGCTCTCGTAGTCGGCGTGCTCCGCCTCCTCGAGTAGCTCCCGCACGATCTGCGGGTCGGTCTTCCCGTCGAAGCGCACCTGGCTCTCCGGCGCGAGCGCTCCCACCTCGTGCAGCAGCGCCGCGTGGATGGCCCGGCGTCCGGCGCCGTGGGTGTGCAGCAGCGTGCCGTCTATATCGAAGAGGATGAGCTTGCGGATCACGCCGAAACATAGATGTGCCCCGGGCAGACAGGAACCGAACCCCGCCGCCGGACGCAGAACGTGCGACGGAGCACACTCGGTAACGCGTCGGCAGGCGGACGATCTCGCACAACGCGTGAACGGCCGCAGAGTGCGATGCCCCACACCGAATCCAGCCGGGGCACGGAGGTCACGCGGACGTTTCGGCCGAAACTGTCGATTTGAGAATCCGGCTCAGAATCGACGCCATAAGTACTGTCCCGACAATGCGTTGGGGAAGCAGCCGCTCTTGTGCCAGACACCGGGTGTCATTATTCTGTGCTTCCGGTGAGTCATCTCCCGGTCCCCCTCTTCGTAACCCGCATCACACGTCGGGTGGCGCCTTCGCTCCCGGTTGTGACCTGCGTCGCACGCACCCCGAAGCTGGCACGTGCGTTGCCTTTCCGTGCCCCTGAGTGCCTCGGCAGCCAGGCGTCCGCGGACTCACGCTCCACCACCGAAGAGGAGTGTCACGATGAAGCGCAGTCTCCAGCACCTCATCTTGTTTGGCGTGGCCACCGCGCTGGCCCCCGCCAGCGCCGCGGCGCAGGCAAACCAGACGGACAGCGATCAGATCACGGCCACCGCGGTGGTCGCGACCCCGATCGCGGTGACCGGACTGCTCGACCTGGACTTCGGGACCGTGATGCCCAGCTTCGGGCGCACCATCCTGGTCTCGGACGCGACGGCCGGCCACTTCCAGGTGGATGGCTCGGCGAGCGCCGAGATCTCGCTGGCATTCTCCATCCTGCCGACGGACCTGACGGACGGCGTCAACAACCTCCCCGTGGCGTTCACCGCGCTGCACAACACGATCGCGGACCCCACGGGTGGCACGACCTTCACGCCGAGCGTCGGCGTGGCCGCAACCAACCTCGACGCCACCACCGGCCAGCTCCACGTCTACGTGGGCGGAACGGTGACGGCGGCGGCAAACCAGGTCGCCGGCAGCTACTCGGCCCAGGTCGAGCTCACGGCCGCGTACACGGGCAACTAACCCTCGCCCGCTGTACACGGGGCGCGCACAACGCGCGTCGCCTCTTCGGTGCGCTGGCGGTGGGCTTCGGCCCGCCGCCAGCCTCGAAGCCGTAGGCAGGAGGCAACGACCTTGGCCGCTCGCACGTTCGGGATCGCCCTCGTGCTGGCGGCGCTGTGTGTGGGGGAGCTGTCGGCGCAGGACCGGCCGCTGAACGTCTCGGGACGGCGTGACCTGGATTTCGGAACGGTCATCGCCGGTGTCCCGACGACCGTTGGCCGGCTCGACGCGACCGCCGGACAGTTCATCGTCCGCGGTGCGCGGAACGCCGAGCTCCTGATCGAGCTCACGCTCCCCACGGCGCTGTCCGGTGCGACCGGGTCCGTGGCCCTCTCGTTCGGCCCCGCCGACGGGGGCCACGGCCCGACATCCGCCGTCGGGGCGGGTATGCCGTTCGATCCGCGTGCGCCGCTCACGGTCGTCCTTCCCGGCAACGGGACCTATTACGTCTGGCTGGGTGGCACGGTTCAGCCGCTCGTCCAGCAGGTTCCCGGCGCCTACAGCGCCGCCATCGTGCTCACCGCATCCTACACGGGGAACTGATGACCTCCCGCGCCCTGTTCCGAGCGGCCGCCTGCGCCGCCGTAACCCTGGGCCTCTGGCCCGTGGTCGCGGACGCGGTGCTCGTGGCCCCGCACGCGCTCTTCCTTGGCGACCGCGCCCGATCAGGCCAGATCTACCTGGTCAACCAGGGCAGCACGCCGGAAGAGGTGACCATCGATCTCCAATTCGGCTATCCCGAGGCGGACTCGACCGGCACCATGCGCATCCGACTGGTCGAGGAACCGGGGGCCGACGACCCCTCCGCGGCGGCATGGCTCCGGGCCTTCCCGCGCCGCGTGCGCGTCGGCGCGGGGGAACGGCAGGCGGTGCGGATCCAGGCCACACCACCCGCCGAGCTTCCGGACGGCGAGTACTGGTCGCGGCTGATCGTCACGTCGCAGCAGGCGCAGCCCGCAGAGGCGATCGGGAACGACTCCGCCGTCCGCGCGGGCATCACGTTCGCGCTGCGGACCATCACGTCGGTCACGTACCGCAAAGGCGAGGTCCGTACCGGGGTCCGGCTGGATTCGCTTTCCGCCTTCACGGACACGACGCACCGGGACACCCTCGTGACCTGGATCGCGCTCGCCCGCGAGGGGAACGCCGCGTTTCTGGGGAGCCTCCGGTTCGAGCTGCGGGACGGCACCGGCACGGTCACCCGCGAGTGGGGCACCACCCCCATCGCCGTGTACTACGCGCTGTGGCGGCGGTTCGACCTGCCGCTCGACGGGATCGCGCCGGGCCGCTACCGCCTGCACGCGCTCATCTCGACCGCGCGCCAGGACATCGCGCCCCACTACATCCTCCCCGCGGCGCCGGTGGCCGACTCCGTCGCGGTGGAGGTCCGGTGAAGACAGCCGGCCTCCTGGCGCTGGCGCTCGTGGCCGTGCTCCCGGGACTCACTCTCGAAGCGCAGCCGCTGTCGCAGGCGTCGGGAGTCATCACGACGAGGGTCGAGATCGCCAACGACCCGCTGGTGATCACCCCCGTCGAGGACCTTGGGTTCGGCCAGCTGGTGCCCGGCACACCCAGCACAGTCAACCCGCGCACGGCGGCCACGGCGGGCAAGTTCGAAATCCGCGGCGTGCGCCGTGCGGAGTTCACGTTCGACCTGACCCTGCCGGTGGAGCTGCGCGTGGGCCCGCACACCATCCCGCTCACGTTCGGGAACACCGCGGCGTGCCACGCAGCCATCGACAACCAGAACGCCTGCAGCCAGTTCGACCCGGGCGCCACGCTCACTACCCGCATCCGCAACCGCCCGCCGCCCGACAACACCCACTTCGTCTGGCTGGGCGGCATCGCGTCACCGAGCCCGACGCAGTTCCCCGGCATCTACACGGCCACCGTGATCGCCACGGTGCAGTACACGGGCAATTAGCCGCGTGCCACCGCCTCCCCACCGCGCGCTCCGCTCCGCCGGAATCGCGTTGCTGCTGGCGGTGATCCTCCCGCTGCCGGCTGGGGCGCAGCTGCCGCAGGGCACCGAGCTGTTGATTGACGTTCACCTCGAACGGGGGCCCAACGGTCTCGCGTACGCCCGGGCCATGGACGGGGCCGCACTCTTCGCGGTCTCCCAGATCCTGCAGCTCGCCGAGGTGCGGATCACCCGCGTGGTCGAACGGGTGCGCATCGAGGCCGTGCTCGAGCCGGCCGGGCTCCCGCTGGTGGTGGACACCGACAGCGGGTTCGTGCGACGCGGCACGCTGGCGTGGCCGATCCCACCCGGGGCGTCGCTCTGGGAGGCGGGACTGCTGTTCCTGGAAACGGCCGAGGTGGCACGTCTGCTCGATGTCGGGACGTCACTCAACCTGGCCGAGCTGACCCTCACGATCCGCAACGCGGGCCACCTGCCGGCGGTCCGGCGGGCCGAGCGGCAGCGCCGGCAGGCCCGCCTCCGCGGCCCCGACGACGTCCTGCTGCCCGCCGCCGAGCGGCTCACCGTCCGCCCCGTGGCGGTGGACGGCGCCGTGCTCGACTGGTCGGCGGCACTCAGCACGGCGGCGCCCAAGGGTCCCGGCGGACTCGGGGTCGAGGCCGGCGCCCTGCGCCTCGGCCTGGGCGTGGGACTCTTCGGGGGCAGCGGCGCCGTGCTGCACGAGGAGCACTGGCTCCCTGGAGGCGTACCGAATGCCCGGGTGACCGATGTCTCGTGGATCCGTGCCTGGCCGCGCAACCCGAAGCTGCGCCAGGCCAGGATAGGCGAGGTGGCGGGTACCGGGCGTCAGCCGCGCCAGATCCAGGGGGCGGCGTTCACCAACGCACCCTTC
>DAINBS010000276.1:0-4485 GCA_036732805.1 Gemmatimonadales bacterium
AGTTCACTCACCCGAACCGGGCGCCCTGCGATGCCGGCGCCACCTGCGCCGCGAGCGGCGCCGCGAAGGTCACGAGCAGAAGAGCCGTCCCCCAGCGGGAGATCCGGAGGAGCGGGACGAACGGGATCTGTTTCATGGTCGTCATGCCTGTCAGGGTTAGAAGATGTTGCCCAATCGGAAATGCAGCTTCCAGCCCGGGGCCGGATTCCCGAGCAAGTCTACCCGGTCGAACCCGTACGCGTAGTCCAGGCCGATGGGGCCGAGCGGCGACAGTACGGCCACGCCGATGCCCGCGCCGCGGAACAACCGCGTGGGCGAGAACTGGCCCGGTGTCGCCCAGACGTTGCCGGCGTCGTAGAAGAGGCTCAGGTACAGGGCCTGGCTGACCCGCATCCCGAACTCGGTGGTGCTCACCAGGTACGAGGCGCCGAACGCGTCCACGGTGCTGGCGGAGTTGCCGCTGGCCGTCGGGTCGAACCCCGCCGGCGTGACGGAGAACTCGTCGTACCCGCGCAGCGGAATGCCGTACTGTGTGCCGCCCAGGGCGAACAGCTGGCGGAAATGCGGGCCCGCGTCGCCCCAGACGAAGCCCATCTCGGTCCGGAACCCGAGCACGAACCGGACGGCGCCGCCGCCGGGCCCCGTCCCGCCGAGCTGGAACAGCGGTGCGTACCAGCGTCCCTCGCCGGTGAGGCGCCGGAAGTTCCCGTCGCCGCCCAGGAAGCCGCCGTTCAGCGAGACGCGGGTTTCGTAGAACGAGCCTGCCGTGGCGAACGGAAGGTCGACGCGCCGATCCCGCACGAGCCCCAGCCCGATCGCGGACAGGAGGCAGTTCGTGCAGCGGTACCGGCTCGACAGCGTGGGGGAATCGTAGTCCGATTCTTCGAGCGTGTACGACGTGAGGACCCGGGTATAGCGGGAGCCGAAGAACGGGAACCCGAGCTGGACGCTGCCGCCCCGCGTCCGGATGCGGCCCAGGTCGGCGATCGTGTACCGCAGCCGCGTGCTGTGGACGCTCAGTGACCCGGAGATGAGGCTGCCGCGGATGGCCGGATCGCTGTACGTGACGTTGAAGTCCTGGATGTTGCGGCCGAACTGCCACTGGAACTGCATCCGCTTGCCGCGGCCCATGACGTTGGGCTCGTCGAGCCCGATGAACCCGCCCAGGCCCGTGCCCTGCCCCACCGACGCGCCGAAGTTGACGTTGCCCGTGCGCCGCTCCTCGACCCGGAACACCACGTCCACGTCCACGCGGTTGTCGGTGGGCTGGATCTGGGGGATCTCGACCGGCTGCTGGAAGAACCCGAGGTTCGACACGTTCTGGTAGGCCGCGATCAGCGCGTCCTGGCGGAACACGTCGCCGGGGACGAGCGGGAACGTCGCGCGCCGCACCACGCTCTCGTGCGTGATGCTGTTGCCGAGGATGACCACCTTGCGGATGGTGGCCGGCTCGCCCTCCATGATCTGCCAGCGCAGGTCCACCTTCCGGGCGCCGTCCGCCTCGGTCCGGCGGCTCACGATGGGCCGCACTTCGGCGTACAGGTACCCGTTGTTGCCGTAGAGGGTCTGGACTTCCTGCGTGGCGCTGTTCCAGCGGGCTTCGTCGAAGACGCCGGCGGTGATGGTGCCGCCGAGCCCCAGGAAGCCGGTGCTGCGCTGGCCGGTGAACGGGTAGTACTGCTGCAGCTGCTCGGTCGAGAAGCGGCGGTTGCCCAGGATCTCGAACGTGCCCACCGCGTACCGGTCGCCCTCGCTCACCTCGAGCTGGAGGATGCCTTTGCCGGTTTCCTCCTTCACGATCAGCGAGTCGCGCAGCACGCGGAAGTCGATGAACCCCCGGCCGGCGTAGAAGCTGGGCAGGCGCTCGCGCACGTCGCGCTCGAGCTCCGTTTCGTCGTACTCGCCCCGCTGGAACCACCAGAAGCCCTCGGTGCCGGTCTTCATCTCGCCGGCCACCTGGGCGTCCGTGAACTCGGTGTTGCCCTGGATCTGGATCTGGCTGATGGCCACCCGCCGCCCCTCGTCCACGTCGAAGACGACGCGGACCGTGCCCTCCTCCTGTGGCAGGACGCGAACCTGGGCGCTGCTGCGGTAGTAGCCTTCCTTGCGGTACAGCGAATCGATGGCGGCCAGGGCGCGCTGCGCGGCCGCCGGGTTGTACGGGCGGCCCTCGTCGAGCTTCACCTTCCCGCGCACGCTCCGGAGCGTGAGCTTCTCCACGCCGCGCACGCTCCAGCCGAGCAGCGTGGGCCGCTCGACCACCTCGAGCCGCAGGATCTGGCGGCCGTCCACGACGCCCTGGGTGGCGCGGACGTCGTCGTACTGCCCGCTGCCGAACAGCGCCTCCACGGCCCGCTGCACGTCGCGGTAGGAGATCTCCTGGCCGATCGGGATCGAGGCGATGGCCAGGATCTGCGGCCGCGTCGTCCGGCGCGCGCCGACCACGTCGATGCTGTCGATCACCGTCGTGAGCGACGGGTCCCGCTCCTGCGCGGTGAGCGCGGCGCGGGGCGCGCCCCCGAGGGTGAGCGCCGCGGCAAGGAGCGTGAGGTGCCGGCGCACGCTACGCGCTGGACCCCGTGAGCACCTGGAACGACAGCTGGGCGCCGTCGGGGGCGACGTCCACGGCGATCTCGTCGCCCTTGCTGATATCGCCCTGGAGGATCTTCTCCGAGAGCGGGTCTTCGACGTAGCGCTGGATGGCCCGCTTGAGGGGACGCGCGCCGTACTGCTCGTCGTGGCCGCGGTCCACCAGGAACTCGGTGGCGGCGTCGGTCCGGTGCAGCTTGAGGCCCTCCTCGGCCACCCGGTCCACCACCTGCTTGAACAGGATGCCGACGATTCGCGCGATGTGCTCCCGGTGCAGCGGGTGGAACACGATCACGTCGTCGAGCCGGTTGAGGAACTCGGGGTTGAACACCTTGTTGATCTCGTCGCGGACCTTCTCCGCCATTCTCTCGAAGCTGGTGCTCGGGTCGGTCTCGCTGAACCCGAGGGAGCGGCCCTTGGAGATGTCGCGCGCCCCCACGTTGGACGTCATGATCACCACCGTGTTCTTGAAGTCGATCACCCGGCCGTAGTTGTCCGTCAGGCGTCCCTCGTCGAGCACCTGGAGCAGGATGTTGAACACGTCGGGATGCGCCTTCTCGATCTCGTCGAGCAGCACCACCGAGTACGGCTTGCGGCGCACGGCCTTGGTGAGGGTGCCCGAGTCTTCATATCCCACGTACCCCGGAGGGGCGCCGATGAGCCGGCTCACGGAGAACTTCTCCATGTACTCGGACATGTCCACGCGGATCAGCGCGGACTCGTCCGCGAACAGGAACCGGGCCAGGGCGCGCGCCAGCTCCGTCTTTCCGACGCCCGTGGGGCCCGAGAAGATGAAGCAACCGATAGGGCGGCGCGGGTCCTTGAGGCCGGCCCGCGACCGGCGGATGGCCCGGGCGATGGCCTGAATGGCCTGGTCCTGGCCGACCACCGACTCGTGGATCTCGTCCTCCATCCGCAGCAGGCGCTTGGTCTCGGCCTCCTGGAGCCGCGTCACGGGAATGCCGGTCCACCGCGAGACGATGAAGGCCACCTCGTCCTCGCTGATCACGGGCCGATGCGTTTCGCGCTCCCGCTCCCATTCCTCCTGCCGGCGGCGGATCTCGCCCTGGAGCTCGCGCTCCTGGTCGCGCAGCGCGGCCGCGCGCTCGAAGTTCTGGTCGCGGACCGCCTCCTCCTTGTCCAGGTTGATCTGCTCGAGCCGGCCCTTCAGCTCGCCCACGTCGGCCGGCGGCACCTGCGCCGCCAGCCGGGCCCGGGCCGACGCCTCGTCGATCACGTCGATGGCCTTGTCGGGCAGGAAGCGGTCGGTGATGTAGCGCTCGGCCAGGCGGGTCGCCTCGTCGAGCGTCTGGTCGGGGATGGTGACCCGGTGGTGGTCTTCGTAGCGCTGCCGCAGCCCCTTGAGGATCTCGACGGTCTCGTCGATGCTCGGCGGGTCCACGATGACGGTCTGGAAGCGCCGCTCGAGCGCGCCGTCCTTCTCGATGTACTTGCGGTATTCGTTCAGCGTCGAGGCGCCCACGCACTGCAGCTCCCCGCGGGCCAGCGCCGGCTTGAGCATGTTGGAAGCGTCGATGGCCCCTTCGGCCGCGCCGGCCCCCACCAGCGTGTGCAGCTCGTCGATGAACAGGACGATGTTGCGGTTCTGGGCGATCTCGTTCATGACCGCCTTGAGTCGCTCCTCGAACTGGCCCCGGTACTTGGTGCCCGCGATGACGGCCGCCATGTCGAGCGCCAGCACGCGGTGGTTGCGCAGCGAGTCGGGCGCGTTTCCCGCCACGATGCGCTGGGCGAGGCCCTCCACGATGGCGGTCTTGCCCACCCCGGCCTCGCCGATCAGCACCGGGTTGTTCTTCGTGCGGCGCGACAGCACCTGGATGACCCGCTCGATCTCGCCCTGGCGGCCGATGGTGGGGTCGAGCTGCCCCTCGCCGG
>DAINBS010000277.1:0-4464 GCA_036732805.1 Gemmatimonadales bacterium
CGTCGCTCCCGTCGCTCCCGTCGCTCCCGTCGCTCCCGTCGCTCCCGTCGCTCCCATCGCTCTCGTCGTTGCCGTCGCTCCGTCGTTGCCGTCCGCCGCTCCGTTGCTTCTATTTGGGGCATCCCGCATCCGGGAGCCCTCGTGACGTTGGTGCCGCGTGTGAAGGCCCTCCTGCCGGTGGTCGTGACCGCCGCCGCCGCTGCGGTCCTGCCGCTCGCCGCACAGCCTGCCTACGTCCCCACGCCGGAGAACGTCGCCGCCCGCGCACGGTTCCGGGAGATGCGTTTCGGCATGTTCATCCATTGGGGCATCTACAGCCTGCTCCAGGACGGCGAGTGGGTGATGAACAACCGGGGCCTCACGGTCCCCGAGTACGAGACGCTGGCGCCGCAGTTCAATCCCGTGAAGTTCGATGCCGCGGCGTGGGTGCGGCTCGCGCAGGACGCGGGCATGAAGTACCTCACAATCACGAGCAAGCATCACGACGGGTTCGCCATGTTCGGCTCGAAGGTGTCCGACTGGGACATCGTGGACCGGACCCCGTACGGACGCGATGTGCTGAGGATGCTCGCGGACGAGGCGCGAGCGCGGGGCGTCACGCTGTTCTTCTACCACTCGCAGCTCGACTGGCACCATCCCGACTTCTGGCCGCGGGGGCAGACCGGCCAGCGCACTGGGCGGGCGGAGCAGGGCGACTGGCACAGGTACCTCGACTACATGGACGCGCAGCTCCGCGAGCTGCTCACGAACTATGGTCCCATCGGCGGGATCTGGTTCGACGGGATGTGGGACCGCTACGAGGCCGACTGGCGGCTCGAGCGGACGTACCGGCTGATCCACGAGCTGCAGCCGGCCGCGCTGATCGGATCGAACCACCATCGGCTGCCGTATGCCGGTGAGGACTTCCAGATGTTCGAGAAGGACCTTCCCGGCCAGAACACGTTCGGCTACAACACGACGGAGGTCGGGGCACTCCCGCTGGAGACGTGCGAGACGACCAACGACTCGTGGGGCTACCGGCTCACGGACCGGAACCTCAAGAGCCGCGACGATCTCGTCCGGCTGCTGGTGAACGCCGCGGGGCGGGACGCGAACCTGCTGCTCAACGTTGGTCCCATGCCGACGGGCGAAATCCCGCCCGCCGTGGCGGCGCGGCTGCGGGAGGTCGGAGCCTGGCTTGCGGTGCACGGGGAAGCGATCTACGGGACACGCGGCGGCCCGATCGCCCCACGACCGTGGGGCGTTACGACGCAGAAGGACCGCCGCGTGTACGTGCACGTGCTGGACTGGGCGGATCGCAACCTCGCCCTGCCGGCCCTGCCGGCGCGCGTGCGCTCGGCGCGCCTGCTCGACGGGGGCGCCCCCGTGGAGGCCCGCACGACGAGCACCGGGGTGACGCTCACCCTGCCCCCCGCGGACCCGGCCGTGCCGGATCGTGTCGTCGTGCTCGAGCTGGGGGGATAGGGGGAGCGCGTGAAAGTGCACCACGTCATCGCCGAGTCGCGCGACCGCGAGCGCCTGAAGACGCGGATCGTGGACGATCACGAGCGGCTCGCCGTGCTGCTGGCCGACCGCATCGTGTCCGTGATCCGGGAGCGCACCGTGGCCGCGGGCCGCTGCGTCCTGGGCCTCGCGACGGGCAACACGCCGCTCGGCGTCTACCGGGAGCTGATCCGGCGGCACGCCGCGGGCGAGGTGGACTTCTCCCGGGTGGTCACGTTCAACCTGGACGAGTACTACCCCATGGCGGCGGACAGCATCCACTCCTATCGCCGCTACATGTGGGAGAACCTGTTCGAGCAGGTGAACGTGCGGCCTGAGCAGGTGCACCTGCCCGACGGCACGGTGGCCCGCGACGCGCTCGCCGCGCACTGCGCCGCCTATGAGGCGGCCATCGGGGCCGCGGGTGGGATCGACTTCCAGCTGCTGGGCATCGGACGCAGCGGACACATCGGATTCAACGAGCCCGGGTCATCCCCGGAGGCGCGGACCCGGCTGGTGACACTCGACACGGTCACGCGGCGCGACGCCGCGGCCGACTTCTTCGGCGAGGACAATGTGCCGCGCGAGGCGATCACGATGGGCGTCGCCAGCATCCTCGGCGCCCGCGAGATCGCCTTGATCGCCACCGGGGAACACAAGGCGGCGGTCGTGCGGCGGGCCGTCGAAGGCGACGTGACCCCGTCCATCGCGGCGACCTACCTCCAGCGGCACCCCGGAGCCACGGTGTATCTGGACTTCGCGGCGGCGGCGGACCTCACGCGCGTGGCGACGCCGTGGCTGCTCGAGCCCGTGGAGTGGACGCCCGCGATGACCGAGCAGGCGGTGGTCTGGCTCGCGGAGCAGACGGGCAAGGCCATCCTCAAGCTCGCTGCGGGGGACTACATGGAGCACCACCTGAGCCCCCTGCTGGCGCACTACGGGAGCCCCGGCACGATCAACGGCGAGGTGTTCAACCACCTCCGGGAGAAGATCCGGGGCCGGGCCCGGCTGCCGAAGGGGCGCCGCGTGCTCGTGTTCTCGCCGCATCCCGACGACGACGTGATCTCGATGGGCGGCATCCTGCGGAAGCTGCGGGAGAACGGGAACGTCATCACGGTCGCGTACATGACGAGCGGGAACATCGCCGTGTTCGACCACGACGTGCGCCGGCACCTGGACTTCGTGGGCAGGGCCGCCCCCGCGCTCGGCATCGATGTGGGGCGGGTGGCGACCGTCCAGGCCGAGGTCGAAGCCAGCTTTGCCGCGAAACGTCCGGGCGGGATCGACCTTCCCGTCGTGCAGGACCTCAAGCGGACCATCCGCGAATCCGAGGCGATCGCGGCCCTCGCGTCGGTCGGACTGCCGCGCGAGGCGGGACGGTTTCTCGACCTGCCGTTCTACCGCACCGGCGAGGTGCGCAAGCGCCCGGTGGGCGATGCCGACATCGCGATCGTCCGGGAGATGCTTGCCGAGACCCGGCCGGACCTCGTGTTCATCGCGGGCGACCTGTCCGACCCGCACGGCACCCACCGCGTGTGCAAGGAAGCCATCGAGCGGGCCCTGGCCACGTGGGACGGCACCACACCGCAGCGCTGGTACTACCGCGGCGCGTGGCAGGAGTGGTCCATCCCGGAGGCGGACGTCCTGGTCCCGCTCTCCCAGGAAGAGCTGCGCGCGAAGATCTTCGCGATCTTCAAGCACCAGTCGCAGAAGGACACGGCCCCGTTCCCGGGCGGACACGACGAGCGCGAGTTCTGGCAGCGGGTGGAGGCGCGGAACCTGGAGACCGCCAGCAGAGCCGACAAGCTTGGCCTGCCGGAATACTGTGCAATGGAAGCGTTCGTAGTAGAAGGGCAGTGAGGGCAGTAAGGGCAGTAAGGCAGTGAGGGCAGTGAGGGCAGTAAGGGCAGAAGGGCAGAGAAGAGGGCAGAGCGGCAGAGACAGAGCTAGCGGCCAACGGCCAACGGCCAACGGCTAACGGCCAACGGCTACCATCTCTCGCCTTTCCTGGTCGTACGTGACCAGCACCACGCCGCGCGGCTGGATCCGCACGCGGCGCGACAGCTCGAGTACCGGGGGCAGAGCCTCCAGCCGGTTGCCAGCCTGGGGCTGTGATCCGATCACCGGAGTGACCGTGTGTGCAGCCGGGTCGCCCGCGGTGGCCGCGTTTCCTTTGCCGAGCCGCTCGAGCCGGATCGTGAGGTCGTGCACGCCCGGCGCGAGGGCGAACTCCCGGTAGAGATACATCGGGCGGTCGCGGCGGGCGCCGCCGCCATGCACGGTGTCGTCGGCGAGCGGCGCACCGTCACGCAAGACCGTGAGCCGGTACTCGGCGGAGCGGCCCTCGCAGATCACCGGTTGGCGCATGTGGCGCGGGAGGCTGGCCAGCTCCGCTTCCGGGACGGTGCGGCAGACCTCGACACGCTCGGGCTGGGCGCGCCAGGACAGGCGCAACGCTCCCATGTCCGTGCCGTGGGCAGCCTGCGGCGCCCGCGAGAGGGCTGCGAGCAGCACGACCCCGCCCAGCGCGGCGAGCCCCCCCGCGAGCGCGCGGAACCCGGGGCTCATGCCACTCCCCCGGTCTCGAGCGCCACCGGCTCGCAGGCGGTCTCGACGTCGGGATTCGACTCGGCCCCCGGCCGTTCGAGCAGGGCCAGGTCGGCCTGGAACGTGGCCAACGCCGCGAGTGCCTCCGCGCGCTCCGCGGCGCCCGCGTACGCCACGCGCACCCGCCGCCGGTCCACCCGGGGCTGCAGCTCGGCCTCGCGGTCGTTGTACAGCCGTTCGTGGAGCCAGCGCGGGCCCTCGCGGCCCGAGCAATCGCGCGGCGGGCAGGAAAGGACCAGCACGCCGGGCGCTCCCGCCCGAATGGCCAGCTCGATCACCGATGTGTGCAGGTTGCCCGCGCACGCCACGGCGCGGCACTCGGCGCCCGCCGCCTCCAGCGACGGGGCCAGCGCCGCGGCTCCCTGCTCGCAGGCC
>DAINBS010000278.1:0-4459 GCA_036732805.1 Gemmatimonadales bacterium
CCGGGAGCGGATGATTCGGGTCCGCTGAGCTAGTGCCGATCCAACTTGTTTGGCCTAGGGATCGCCCCAGGCGAATCCGTAGGTGGAACAAGTTGGAACGGCACTAGCGGCCGGCGCGCGTCCAGTCGCCCGTCTCGAGCACCTCGCGGCACACGTCCTCGGCCGACCGGCCGGCGGCCTCCGCCGCGAAGCTCACCACCACACGGTGCCGCAGCACGGCGAGCCCGATGGCGCGGATGTCATCGAGGTCCGCCATGGGCCGCCCGTCGAGCGCGGCCTGGGCTTTGGCCCCCAGCACCAGAAACTGCGACGCCCGCGGCCCGGCGCCCCACGAGAGGAACTCCGCGGCCGCCGGGTGCGCGTCGGGCTCGCCGGGGCGCGTCATGCGGGCCAGCCGCACCGCCGCCGCCACCAGCGACTGCGGGACGGCAATGCGGCGCACGAGGTGCTGCATGGCCAGCAGCTGCTCCCCCGAGAGCACGGGCTGCACCGACGGCCGCGCGTCGCCCGTCGTTTCCACGACGATCCGCTCTTCGTCGGCCCGGCTCGGGTAGCGCACCCGCAGCTCGAGCATGAACCGGTCGAGCTGCGCTTCGGGCAGCGGGTAGGTGCCTTCCTGCTCGATCGGGTTCTGCGTGGCGAGCACGAAGAACGGCTCGGGCAGCGGATACGTGGTGCCCGCCGCGGTCACTGCGTGCTCCTGCATGGCCTGGAGCAGGGCCGCCTGGGTCTTGGGCGGCGTCCGGTTGATCTCGTCGGCCAGGACCACGTTGGCGAACACCGGGCCCTTCACGAACCGGAACACGCGCGTGCCGCTCGACCGGTCTTCCTCGAGGATCTCGGTGCCGGTGATGTCGCCCGGCATGAGGTCCGGCGTGAACTGGATGCGCGCGAACCGGAGGCTCAGCGCCTGGGCGACCGTGGAGACGATGAGCGTCTTGGCCAGGCCGGGCACGCCCACCAGCAGGGCGTGGCCTCCGGCGAGAATCGCGGTCAGGATGCCGTCGATCACCTCCTGCTGGCCCACGATCTGGTGGCGGACCTGCTCGAGCAGGCGCTGGCGGGCCTCCGCCAACTGCGTGAGCTGCTCGACGTCGTGCTCGGTTGCCCGTCCCGTATCCAGCGCCACCGTCGCCCCTTGGCAAGGTCCAGCCTTCGTACTCCGGAGGCCCGCGCGGGTTGCGGCGCGGGGCCGGAATCCTAACGTCGCACCCCCCTCCATGCCACGCGGAAAGTTGCTTGCGTAAACTTTCACATGACGTTTACTTCCGGCGGCTTTTATGGGGGTTCTGAGGAAGCCAAGCGGGCCATACACCGAGGCGTACCGCTACTCGGGCCTTGGGTGCATGTTCGCGGCGGGCGTCTTGGTATTCCTGGCGGGCGGCTGGCTGCTCGACCGCTGGCTCGGGACCCTGCCGGTGTTCATGACGATCGGGGCACTGCTCGGCGCCGCGCTCTCGACCCTGAGCATCTGGCGCCGTCTGCAGGAGCCGCCGGAGAAGTGAAACACCTCGCGGCGGGACTGCTCCTCACAGTGTCGGCGGTGGCACTCGCGGGCTGGTGGTGGGGACGGGACGCGGCGGTCGTGGCGGGGGCCGCGGGCCTTCTGGCCGCGGCGGCCGAGACGGCCGCGGTGACCGTCCTGCGGCCGGCGCTGGAGCCGCCGTTCGACCGCCTGCTCAAGCGCTGGGCGGTGGGACTGGGACTCCGGATCGGTGCGGTGGCGGCGGTGGGAGTGGCCGTGCTGCGATGGCCCGCGCGGTTCCCGGTGCTTCCCACCGCGCTCGGTTTCCTGATGGTGCTGATGCCGCTCCTGTTCGGTGAGATGCGGCTGGTGGTGACGAAACTGCGGACGACGCGATGAGTGCGAGCCAAGCCCCGATCGACATCGGCGAGATGCTCATGCATCACACGAGTGATGCATACGCACTCGACTTCAGCCCCCTCTTTCTCTGGGAGTGGGGCAAGTTCCTGCCGGACATCCACGTGGGCTCGCTCACGCTCAACCTGACGCCCACCAAACACGTCGTGTTCCTGGTGCTGGCCGCGAGCCTCGTGTTCCTGACCATGTGGCTCACCGGCCGGAGCCTGCAGAACCAGCGGGCGGGCGAGCGCGCCCCGCGAGGGCTGGCGAGTGCCATGGAGTCGCTCGTCCTGTTCGTGCGGAACGACATCGCTATCGCCAACATCGGCCACAACGGGGCGCGGTTCGCCCCGTACATCATGACGCTCTTCTTCTTCATCCTGTACGGCAACCTGCTCGGCATGCTGCCGTGGGGAGCGACGCCCACCGGCAACCTCGCCGTCACGGCGGGCCTCGCGTTCATGGCGCTGCTGGTGATCGAGATCAGCGGCATGATGGCCCTGGGCTTTCACGGGTACCTGCGGACGATCTTCCCCGAGATCCCCGGCATGAAGGGCGTCGCGGCTATCGGACTCTCTGCGGCGATGGCGCCCATCGAGATCCTGGGCAAGCTGGTCAAGCCGTTCGCCCTGTGCGTCCGTCTGTTCGGCAACATGACGGCGGGCCACTTCGTGGTCCTCGCGCTGTTCGGAATGATCTTCCTGTTCGGGCACATCCAGATGTGGCGCTGGGCCATCGGCGCCGGATCGTCGGCCCTGGTGCTGGGCGTCATGCTGCTCGAGATCATCGTGGGCTTCGTGCAGGCGTACGTGTTTGCGTTGATTACCGCCGTGCTCATCGGGGTGAATCAGCATGCGCACTGATTGGCGGGATGCAGCGGGATAGCGGGATAGACGGGATGACATCCCGCATTCCCCGCCCATCCCGTGGATGTGCGGAGTGGGGTGGTGGGGATCCCGTTGGAGTTCGGGCTGTGAGGTGGTAGGTAGAGTGGAGTGGCCCGGGCGCTTCGCGCCGCTCCGCACGTACCCGGCCGGATGGCCGGGGAAGCCCGCTGATCCGCGAGGATCGCTGGCGGGCAGAGGGATGGGGCGGCCGCGGGAGACGGCCGTGCGCGTCCCGCAAGCGCGACGATCGGACACTGGATCTCCCTGATTCGCAGGAGTCACGAGCATGCTGAAGCTGTTGGCGGTGGTGCAGGAGGCGGCGGACGCCGCCGCTGCGACGGGTGGCATCGATCTCTCGACCTTTGGCGTCGCGATTGGCATCGGCATGGTGCTGATCGGCGCCGGCATGGGGCTGGGCCGCATCGGCGGGCAGGCGGCCGAGGCGATCGCGCGGCAGCCGGAAGCGGCGGGCGACATCCGCGGCACCGCGCTGCTGATCGCGTTCCTCATGGAAGGTGCCACGATCATCGCGGTGATCATGGCGCTCGTCGCGAAGATGCTGTAGGCGCGCATGATACCAATGTTGCTGGCGCTGGCGGCGGCCGAGGGCGCGGAAGGCATGGGGGGGCCGTTCACCCTCGAGCCCGGGTTGATCATCTGGACCTGGGTCGTCTTCGTCGCCCTCTTCCTGCTGCTCAAGCGCTTCGCCTGGCCCGCGATCCTGCGGACCACGGAGGAGCGCGAGCACCGGATCCGCTCCCAGCTGGACGAGGCCGACCGGCTGAACCGCGAGGCGCAGGGCGCACTCGACGAGCATCGCGCCCTGCTCACGGGTGCCCGGCAGGAGGCGCAGAAGCTGCTGCAGGACGCCAAGTCCGCGGCGGAGAAGGAGCGCGAGGTGCTCCTCGCGCGCACGCGGGAGGAGCAGGAGCACGTGCTCGAGCGCGCCAAGAAGGAAATCGCGGCGGAGCGGGAGCGGGCCGTGATGGAACTGCGGCGCGAAGCCGTGGACCTCTCGCTCGCGGCGGCGTCCAAGCTGATCGGCACCCGGTTCGGCGCCGCGGATGACCGGAAGCTGGTGGAGGACTACCTGGCGTCGCTGGGAGATCAGCGGTGAGAGAGCCGGGCATCGCGCGGAACTACGCCGAGGCGCTGTTCGAGCTGGGCGAGCGCGCGGGCGAGTCGGAGCAGTATGCCGACCTGCTCGACGCGCTGGCCGGCGCCGTTTCGGCCGACGAGCGGATCCGGCAGATGCTCGAATCGCCCGGCGTGCCCAAGCGGGCACGGCTCGCCGTGGTCCGGAAGGCGCTCGAGGGACGGACGCCGCCCGGGTTCGTGCGGTGGGTGGAAGCTGTCGTGCGCCGCGGGCGCCAGGCCCTCCTGGGCATGATGAGCCGGGAGTACCAGGCGCTCCTCGACGTGAAATTCGAGCGGGTGCAGGCCGGCATCACGCTCGCGCGGAAGGCCGATCCCGCTCTGCAGGCGGAGATCGTGGCGCGACTGACCAAGGCGCTGGGCAAGACCGTGGTGCCGCACTTCAAGGAGAACCCCGCGCTGCTGGGTGGCGTGATGATCCGGGTGGGCGATCGCGTGATCGATGGCTCGGTGCGGCACCGGATGGCGGTGCTCCGGAAGCAGATGCTCGGAGGGTGAGAGCAGGCGGACAGGCGGTCAGGCGGTCAGGCGGTCAGGCGGTCAGTTGATTCTG
>DAINBS010000279.1:0-4458 GCA_036732805.1 Gemmatimonadales bacterium
GGGGAGACGATCCTGCTCACGAACGGTATCGGCCAGCTCCTCAAGGGCGGCGCGCGCCGGACCCGCCCGTACGTGTACAATGACGATGGGGTGGTGCCGCTCGAGCGGAAGACCACGAAGAGCGCCCGCCAGTCGCTCCCGTCGGGGCACGCCGCCAACGCCTTCGCGTCCGCGGTGTTCCTGAGCGTGGTGCACGCCACCCTGTGGCCGGATTCGCCCGCCCGACCGTGGATCTGGGCGGGATCGCTCACCGCGGCCGGGACCGTGGCCTACCTGCGCTACGCCTCGGGCAAGCACTTCCCCACCGACATCCTGGCCGGAGCCGCGCTGGGCGGTGCCATCGGCTGGGCCGTCCCCCAGCTCCACCGGAGCGAAGGGGTGCGCCTGAGCATCGTGCCGGGCCGAGACGAAACCCTGGTCGGCGTTTCGCTGCGATTCTGACGCCCGCCGGGCCTACCGGCTCCGCAGCACCCAATCGTGCGGGTCCACCGCGACCGCAGCGCCGGCAGGAATCCGCACGGACGCGCGTCCTCCGGTCATCTCGACGCGCTGCGGCTCCCCGCCGACCACGACCTCGATGGGCATCGGGAACGGCAGATCACCCGGAGTGTCCCACTCGAGGGTGAGCTGACCTCCGGTCTCACTGGACACGAGGGTCGGCAGGTCCGGCTGATACACGTATAGATCGAAGAACCAGTCCAGCTGCCTGCCGCTCTCGCGTTCGGCCACGGCAACGACGTCGCTCGTGGACGCGAAGTGCGTGGCGCTGCCGTCGGTGGACCGCGCCGCCGCGTCGGTCGCATAGAGCAGCCGGCGCAGGGTCCGGAAGAACGCGTCGTCACCGATCAGCCACCGCAGGCTGTGGAGCACGCGCGCGCCCTTGAAGTAGATGTCCGGGCCGTAGCTCCTCGAGCTGGTCGCCGCCCGCGGCGCGATCGGGCCGCGGTTGCCGATCTCGCGGTTGAAGCTGCGCAGGTACTCGCGTGAGCGCTCCGCCCCCTGGGTGTCCTCGATCCAGAGCACCTGCATGTAGGTCCCGAATCCCTCGTGGATCCACATGTCCTTCCAGTCGGCGTTCGTGACCAGGTTGCCCCACCACTCGTGCGACAGCTCGTGGTGATGCAGCGCGTCGAATCCCCAGTCCACGCCACGCGTCATCGAGCGGTTGTCGAACCGGGCGCCGTACGCGATGATGGACTGGTGCTCCATCCCGAGGTGGGGCGTCTGCGCCACCCCGTACTTGTCGGCGCGGAACGGGTAGGGTCCCATGCGCCGCTCGTACCATTGGAGATGCGCCAGGATTTCCGTGAAGAGCTTCTCGCCCTTGGCGTAGTCGTCGGGCAGCACGTAGAACACCACGGGAATCGAGTCGCCGGCCACGCTCGCGATGGTGGTGTCGATCGTCCGGTACGGCGCGATGTTGAGCGCCACGTTGTAGGCGCTGATCGGCGTCGAGACGAACCACCGCCACGTCTTCCACCGGCCGGCGGCATCCGTGCCGCGCAGGCGTCCGTTGGATCCGACGACGAGCGGCTCGGGAGCGGTCACGGTGATAGCCACCGAGTCAGGCTTGTCGCTCACGTGGTCCTTGACCGGCCACCACACGTCCGCGCCCAGCTGCTGGTTGGAGGTGGCGATCCACGGCGCCCCAGTCGACGTATGCGCCCACTGCACCCCGCCGTCCCACGGGGGGCGCACCGCCAGCCGTGGCCGCCCGCCATAGACGACCCGCAGGGCCATGGCCTCGCCCGGCTGGAACGTTCGTGGCAGATCCACGCGCACCCGCCCGCCGCACCGCACGAACGGCAGCTCCTCCGTTCCGTCGAGCAGCCGGACCGTGTCGACGCCAAGCAGCGTGTCGAGGTCGAAGGCCATCCGCCACGCCGGAGCGACGACGAGAGCGTGGAGATCGAGCCGGCCCCTGATCGTGCTGTCCGCCGGATTCACCCTGACGGCGAGATCGTAGAAGCGCACGTCATACACCGCCTCGTCCGGGTCCAGGGGACCGCCGGAATCGTACGGGTCCACCGGAACGCACGGCGCCTGGGCCCACAGCAGTGCGACCGGCGGTGCGGTGAGTATCAGACCAACGAGAATGACCAGGAGGCGCATGGAGAGCTCATTGAGGATTGAAGATTGAACACTGAAGATCGAACATTGAAGATTGCAGCCCCAATGTCCAATGTCCAATGTCCAACGTTCAATATTCGATCTTCAATTGTCATTATCTTCTCCCCATGACCCAACGACGCAAGCTCGCCATCCTGGTGGCCGGCGGCCCGGCGCCCGGCATCAACAGCGTGATCGCCGCCGCCACCATCCGTGCCCAGCTCGAAGGCGTGGAGGTCATCGGCCTCCGTGAGGGATTCGAGTGGATCATGCACGGCGACATCGAGCACATCACGCCGCTCGGCATCGAGGACGTGAGCCGCATCCACTTCCGGGGCGGCTCGCACATCGGCATCTCGCGCGCGAACCCCACCAAGGACCCGCAGCACCTCGAGAACGCCGTCATCTCGCTGCTCCGGCTCGACGTATCGCAGCTGATCACGATCGGCGGCGACGACACCGCGTTCTCGGCCATGAAGCTCGAGGAGAAGGCCGCCGGCCGGATCCAGGTGGTGCACGTGCCCAAGACCATCGACAACGACCTCGACCTGCCGCCGTACGTGAACACGTTCGGCTTCCAGACGGCCCGCCACTACGGGGTCGACATCGTCAAGAACCTCATGGTGGACGCGTGGACCACGTCGCGCTGGTACTTCGTCATCACCATGGGGCGCAAAGCCGGCCACCTGGCCCTCGGCATCGGCAAGGCGGCGGGCGCCACGCTCACGCTGATCCCCGAGGAGTTCCAGGGGCGCCGCATCCGCCTGAAGACCGTCGTGGATATCCTCGTCGGCGCGATCGTGAAGCGGCTGTCGTCCGACCGCCGTGACGGCGTCGCCGTCATCGCCGAAGGGCTCGTCCTGGATATCGATCACGACGACCTGGCCCAGCTCGAGGAGGTGGAGCGGGACGCGCACGGCAACATCCGCATCGCCGAGGTGAACCTGGGCGAGATCCTCAAGGCGCAGGTGCAGAAGCGGCTCAGGGAACTGAAGCTCAAGGCCACGATCGTGGCCAAGAACATCGGCTACGAGCTGCGCTGCGCCGACCCCATCCCCGCCGACATGGAGTACACGCGCGACCTCGGCTACTGCGCGGCGAAGTACCTGCTGGAGGGCGGGAACGCCGTCATGATCTCCACGCAGGCGGGCGAGTTCGTTCCGGTCCCGTTTCGCGACATGATCGATCCGGAGACCGGGCGTACCCGCATCCGTCTGGTGGCCATCAACTCGACGCGCTACGCGATCGCGCGGCGGTACATGATCCGGCTGCGGCGGGACGACTTCGACGACCCGCACGAGCTGGCGCGGTTCGCGGCTACCTGCGGGATGACGCTGGCCGAGTTCCGGGCGGAGTTCGAGTACCTGGTGCGGGACGAGCCGCCGCCGCTGGTTTTGGGCCCGGATCCCGAAGGCGCCGGCAGCAGCTCCTGACCTTTCGCCCGCTCGCGCGAGGCGTCTTCGTCAGTCCAGGGCCATCCCCCGAGTCGCGATCGCTCGCAGCACCGGCCACGTCTCGTAGTCTGCGTCGAGCGCGATGGGCCAGCTGCGCACGGCGCCGTACGCGCGGTCCGCGGCATCGCGGGCACCCACCTCGGCCAGCGCGTCGGCCTCGAGCAGCAGGAGGACGGACGTGGTCCGCCAGAAGTACGTCTCCACGCGCGTGGCGCGCGCCAGTGCCGCCGCACGCGGAAAGTCGCCGGCCGCAAAGGCCGCGCACGCATCGACCGCCTGTTCCGCCATCCGGTAGGTGCGAAGTCCGCGGCCGGCATCCTGCCGGCGGATGAACGCCCGCACCTGCACCAACGTCTCGCGGTCGCCCGCCCGAGCCGCCACGTCGGCGATCCGCTCCGCAAGGCGCCCGTAGGCCGGCGGCGACAGATCCGCACGCCGCATCCAGGCGAACGCCTCACGCGCGAGCGCCGCCGCGTGCTCGGCCGACCCGCCGAGCGCCAGCTCCGCCCGCGCCTGTGCGAGCAACGCGCGGGGCGGCGCCTGCGCCGCGTTCTGCACCACCACCGCCGCCATCGCCCGCTCGGCTTCCGGCAGGCGCCCGCGGGCCAGCTCGAGAATCTGCCACCAGTACGCGTGGGGCCCGACGTGGGGATCGCCGCCCGTCGCCTCCTGCCGGCGCAGCACCTGCTCGGCGCCGGCGAAGTCCTCGCGCATCATGGCGGCGAACATCTCGACCACCGGTTCCCATTGCGGCGCGAGCGGCAGCGCAGCCCGCGCAGCGGCAGTATCGCCGTCGGAAAGCAGGGCGTGCATGCGATTGGACAGGTTGGGCGTGCGGGCTCCCGCGTCGAGCTGCATGGCGGTATCGGCCGTGGCCGCCGCCGCGGGGAAGTCG
>DAINBS010000280.1:0-4393 GCA_036732805.1 Gemmatimonadales bacterium
CCGACCGGGAGCGCCGTCGTCACGCCGCCCGGCACCGCGCGAATCGCCCCTCGAGATACTCCTCGCGGGGACGCAGATCCCGCGACCGAGGAAAGGCAGAGCCCGTTGGGGATTTCCGGGGCACGAGTGTGCGTCAGACTGGACGCGGGGACCGGCTCACAGCATCGTAGAAGGTGCAACGAGCAACTGGCCATGCGGGAGCGGGGCCCGAGGGCCGGAACCCTGGAGGCACGCACATGATCCCGCGTTGGATCCGTCCGCTGTTCATCGTGGCCGCGCTCTACGACATCCTGCTCGGCGCGGCCTACTTCATCTTCTACCCGTCGCTCTACGCCCACTTCGGAATCGAGCTGCCCAACCACCCGGGCTACGTCCAGTTGAACGCGCTGTTCGTGACGATCATGGGGGTCGGGTTCTGGATGGTGGCGAACGCCCCCGCGCGCAATCGCGACCTGATCGCGCTCGGCTCGCTGTTCAAGGTCGCCTACGCGGGCATCGTGTTCGTTTACTGGGCGCGCGGCCTGATGCCGTCCATGTGGCTGATCTGGGCGGTGTGCGACACTCTGTTCCTCGTGGCGTTCCTGGCCGCGTTGCGGGCCCTGCCGAAGGCGGAGCCGCCGCGTGGCTGAGCAGAGCGACGGGTCGGTGTGAACCTCACGCCACGGCCCGCCGCACTGCCTCTCGGTAGGCCGGCGGGCCGAGCACTTCAGCGTCAGGCCCGTACTCCAGCACCCGTCGAACCAGCCACTCGACGCTCGATGCCAGGAACGTGACGACGACGCAGCCGCCGTCGGCCTCTTCGCAGCGCGGGTAGCGCTCGCGGATCCATCGGGCGACGCGCCGGGAGAAGCGCACGCGCACGGTTTCGACCGCCGAGGGGGCCGCCCGGAACAGGTCGCTCCGGCCAGCGATCGGCTCGAAGTCGTTTCGCTCGTCGAACCTGGTATCCGTGGGCAGCGCATCCAGGAACCGGTCCATCCGGAACAGCCGCCATCCTCCCGCCTCACGGTCCCACGCGTGGACATAGCTGCGGCCGTGATACGTCACCAGCTCGTGGGGCTCGATCACCGACTGGCGCCCTGCCCCGCCACCCTCGCCGGCGTAGAGCACCTCGATGCAGCGGTGCTCGTTGGCAGCGCCGAGCAACAGATCCCCGAAACCGGCGCGCCGGCGGGCGGGCGGGCCGGCGGGCGCTTGACCAACCGTGCCCTCCAGCGCGGTCGCCAACCTGGCCGCGAGCCCAGCACCATCGGGGTCGAGCGCGAGCGCGACCTGAAGCGCCAACCGTTCATCCGGATTGAGCAGGATCGGCCGGCGGAACGGCCCCAGACTGCTCACCGACACCCGATCGTCCTGCTGCCACGCCGACAGCGACAGCAGCCACTCGGCCTCGGCGTGGTCGCACAAGGTGGTGAGCGTCTGGATGTCGCCCGCGATCTGCTTCGTGGACACCCCGTACCGGGACGCCAGCTCAGACAGGCTGCGGCCCTCCTCGTCATCGAGGGCGGTGCGCGACAGCTCCGCGACGAGCGAGACGATGCGGTCGAGCTGGGCCGTTGCCACTCCACCCCCAGCCCCGGCGGGCCGACGGGCCGGCGGGCCGGCGGGCTGGGCACCCCTGCCGCTTCTGCCCTCCCTGCCCTTACTGCCCTTACTGCTCATACAGCCCCGCCACCTGCGCCCGCATGCCCTCCAGTTCGTCCGCCACGTCCCGGGGCTCGAGGATTTGTGCCTGCCTCCGAAACGTGAGCAGCCAGCGGAGGAAGGTCCCGCGCTCGCGCACCTCGAAGTCGATGATCGCCCCACCGTCGTCGAGCAGGGCTTCGACAGGGGTTCCGCGTTTCTCGTTCAGCACCCAGCGGGACTGCGGGGACCCGAACCGCACGCGCACGCGCTGGGGCGGGTCCATGCTCAGGTCCCACGGCTGCCGACCCAGGTAGGCCCGCACGTCGAAGTCGGCGGGGACGTCGAATCGCGCTCCGTCACCGGCGAGGAGAACGGCGTCCCGCATCCGGTCCACCCGGAAGACGCGAAACGCGTCGCGGTCGCGCGCCCGGCCCGCGCAGTACCAGTGACTGCGTTCGAAGAAGAGGCCCCAGGGCTCGATCTCGCGCTCCGCTTCCTGGTCCCGGCTGATCGTGTAGTACCGGCAGCGCACGGCGCGGCGCTCTGCCACCGCCTGCTGCAGCACCCCCAGCGAGGCCTGGGCCGCCGGAGGCATGGGATCGGCAAGGACGCGCTCCACTGCCGCCTCGGCCAGCGGGAGATCGAACGCGAGCTTGTGCCGGAGTGAGCGCGCCGCCTCCACCAGCGGGAACTCGTGGCGCTCGGCCAAGTGGCGCGTGGCCCGATCGAGCACGCCCACGTCCTCGCGGGAGAGCCGCACGTGCCGGAGGTCGGGATAGGGACCGGGCGCGCGCTCCGCGCGGTCCAGCTCGAAGTACGGCAGGTAGAATCCGCCGGGCCGCAGCCGATAGGCCGACGCCGGTTCATTGCCCGCGGCATCGGGCAGCGACACGGTCTCGATGGCGACGCCAAGCACGCGCAGCTCGTCCTTGTCGCGCTCGAACTTGCGGCGCGCCGACTCGACCTCGCGGTCGTCCGCCCGGTCCACGTCTATGCCGTAGCCGCGGACCTTGCGGAAGATCTCCTCCCGCACCACCGGATACCGGTGCTGCAGGAGGAACGCGATCAGGTCGAGCCAGCGCGCCGTCTTGGAGGACGACATGGTGGCGAAGCTACGGCTGCGCCGGCGGGCCGCCAGTCGGGCCCGGCTTTGGCGGCCGGCGCCGGGCAATGCGCCGTTTGTAGTCCATCCGGACGTTGCTCTCCGCCATGGCGCGCGCCATGTGGTACTTCCGGTCCACGGCCGCGTCGTAGTCGCGCTCGGCAAGGCGCTGGGCCTCGGCGGCGAGGTCCGTCATTTCCTCGGCCACTTCGGCATCGTCGCCATACCGGGCCAGGCAGTCGCACGCCACGCGCAGCGTGTTCGCGGCGCCGTCGAGATTGCCGGCGTCCGCCTGCTGGACGGCCTCCTCGCGCGCCTTGGCCGCCTGGAACCGGACCAGCGTGCGCTCGACCGTGGGCTCCACGTGGTCGGCGCCATCGAGGTTCACCACCACGGGCGTCGTGATCACCCGGTGCTCGACCCCTTCGGCCGTGAGGACGTCGGCGCTGACCCGCACCTCCGCCACCTGTACGGTCTCCAGCACGTCGAGATCGTTGACGAAGATGGTGAGCCCAAGCATGCGGGGACTCGTGGCGTAGAGGTCGCCCAAACGGATCACCCAGTGGTTGGGCTCCGGCGTCTGAATGGAGAGACGCTGGTAGAACATCACGCCCGCCACGGCATCGTGCAGGAGCCGGAGGTCCACCGTGACGTTCTGCGCGGCGAGGGCCACCAGCCCTTCGATTTCGCCGGCGAAGATCTCGCCCATCTGGTCGGTCTGCTCGACGTACCAGAAGTTGCCGCGGCCCGCTTCTCCCATGGCCCGCAACAGGTCTTCGTTGAAGCCCGGCCCAAAGCCGATGCACGTGGTGCTCACCCCCGCGTCCGCGGCGCCGCGCGCCAACTGCTCGAGCTGCTGAGGATCCGTGACCCCCTGGTTGGCCAAACCGTCCGTGAGCAGGACGACGCGGTTGGTGCCGGTCACGAGCCTCTCCGAGACGTGCGTCCGGCCCTGGAGCCAGCCGCCCGAGAGGTTCGTGCTGCCGCCCTCATGGATGCGCCGGACCGCTTCGACGGCATCGGGATCGTTCCCGGCCGCCGGTCCGAACTCCGTGCGAACGGCGTCGTCGAACGTCACGACGCTCACGTGGTCGTGGGGCCCCATGAATCCCAGGAACCGCAGGGCGGCCTCGCGCGCGGCCTCCAGCGGCTCGCCGGACATGGAGCCCGAGCGGTCGAGCACCAGGCTCACGTTGATGGGCGGGCGCTCGGGCGGGTGTTCACCTTCGACCGTGACCAGCAGCCCTACCTGGTGGGCGTTCTGGGCCGTGACGAAGCGGGTGGACAGACCAGTGTGGACGTGCATAGGGCAGCTCCTCGAGGGTGACGGCCCTTAACCTGGCCGGGGGGTGTGACATCGGGCCCCACCACCGGACTGTCACACCCCCAGGCCATTATCGAGGCGTCTTCCCACGCGGATCCCGACATGCCCGTGCGCCGACGCCCCTCCCCCTCCCGCACTCACCCCGGTGCCCTGCCCGCCCCGCCGCCCAGGTTCCTCCGCGGCACCGACGCGCTCGAACGGACCAAACTGGGAGCTGCTCAAGAAGGAAGGTCTGCACAACTCTCCGGTGCGTCGCTCCGGCCGCTGCAGTGACCGACCGGGGCGGGCTGGCAGGACGGGCTACCGCGTCACTGACGCGTCCTCCGCGACCACCGTTCGAC
>DAINBS010000281.1:0-4353 GCA_036732805.1 Gemmatimonadales bacterium
ACCCTCACCCGACTCTGCCTCCCCCCGAGAAGCGGGGCAGCCCCGCCCCACCCTCCCGCCCCGGCGCAGAGAGGAGGCCCATCCTCTTCTCTGCCCCTCTGCCCCTCTTCTCTGCCATACTCCGCCCTGCCCGGATAATCCGCTTCACTCGACAGTGACCGACTTCGCCAAGTTCCTTGGTTTGTCCACGTCGCAGCCGCGGCGGACGGCGATGTAGTACGCGAACAGCTGGAGCGGCAGCACACTCAGGATGGGGGTGAGCGGATCGATGGTCTGCGGGATGGCGAACACGTGGTCCGCGAGCTTCGTGATTTCCTGGTCGCCCTCGGTGACCACCGCGATCACGCGCCCGCCGCGCGCTTTCACCTCCTGCACGTTCGAGACGATCTTCGCGTACGTGCCGTCCTGCGGCGCCACCACGATGACCGGCATCATGTCGTCGATCAGTGCGATGGGCCCGTGCTTCATCTCCGCCGCCGGGTAGCCCTCGGCGTGGATGTACGAGATCTCCTTGAGCTTGAGCGCACCTTCGAGCGCCACGGGGAAGTTGTAGCCGCGGCCCAGGTACAGCGCGTTCGTGGTGCGGGCGAACCGCTCGGCCACGTTCTCGATGATCGTCGCGTTCGCCAGAACGCGCTCCACCTGCTCCGGCAGCTTCTGCAGCGCCTGCACGAACGCGCGGCCCTGGAGCACGGACAGGTGGCGGAGCCGGGCTAGCCGGAGCGTGAGCAGCGCCAGCGCCGTGACCTGCGACGTGAACGCCTTGGTGCTCGCGACGCCGATCTCGGGACCCGCGTGCAGATAGATCCCGCCCTCGACCTCCCGGGCGATGGTGGAGCCGACCACGTTCACGATGCCGATCGTGCGCGCGCCGTGCCGCTTCGCCTCGCGCAGCGCCGCCAGCGTGTCGGCGGTTTCGCCGCTCTGCGAAATGCCGACGACGAGCGTGTCGTCGCCAAGGATCGGGTTCCGGTATCGGAACTCGGACGCGTACTCCACCTCGCACGGGATGCGCGCGTGCTCCTCGATGAGGTATTCGCCGATCAGCGCCGCATGCCAGGAGGTCCCGCACGCGGTGAGCACCACCCGGTCCACATCGAGCAGATCGTCCTCGGACAGGTTGAGGCCGCCCGTGCGGGCGGCACCCTCCTCCTCGAGCAGCCGGCCCCGCAACGTGTTCCGGATGCTTTCCGGCTGCTCCATGATTTCCTTGAGCATGAAGTGGGCGTAGCCGCCCCGCTCCACCTGCCCCAGGTCCCAGTCGATGGTGCGGACCTTCTTCTCGATCAGGACCGTCTCGAGATCGTAGATGTGATACCCGCTCGGCCGCAGCACGGCGACCTCGCCGTCGTCGAGGTACACCACCGAGCGGGTGTGCTCCACCACCGCCGCGGCGTCCGACGCGACGAAGTACTCACCGTCCCCGACGCCAATGAGGAGGGGGGAGCCCATGCGCGCCGCGACCAGCGTGTCGGGCTCGCGGGATGACACGATGGCGAGACCGTACGTGCCCTCCAGCGAGCGGAGCGCGGCGATTACCGCGTCCACCAGGCTCCCGGCGTACAGGTCCTCGATCAGGTGGGCCACCACCTCGGTGTCCGTCTCGGAGCGGAAGACGTGGCCCCGCCCGGCCAGCCGCGCGCGGAGCACGCTCGCGTTCTCGATGATCCCGTTGTGGACGAGCGCGAGGGTCCCCGCGCAGTCACCATGCGGGTGGGCGTTCAGGTCGTTCGGGGCGCCGTGCGTGGCCCAGCGGGTGTGCGCGATACCCACCGATCCGTCCGGCAGCGAGCCGGCAAGCCGCTGCTCGAGCACGGCAATCCGGCCGGCCGACTTCTCCACGGCCAGGTCCTTGCCGTTCACCACGGCCACGCCGGCCGAGTCGTACCCGCGATACTCCAGCCGGTGCAGCGCCTCGAGAATCAGGGGCGCCGCGGCGCGTGGTCCGACATAGCCGACAATCCCGCACATGTTGCGTCCTCCCGTACTAGGCCAGCGTGGCGCGGCAGGCGGCCACGAGTTCTTCCGCAGCAGCCGCCGTGGGCGCCTCGGCAATGATCCGGACGATGGGCTCGGTTCCGGACGGCCGGACATGGAGCCAGCGGTCGGGCCAGCCAAGCCGGAGCCCGTCCTGGCGATCCGCCCGCGCGTCGCGGAAGCGATCCTCCAGCGCCCGGTAGAGGGCGGCGAGATCGCCGCCCCGCTCCGCCTTGGCCTTCACGATGGCGTACCGCGGGCGGGCGGCCACCCGCGCCGACACGCTCCGCCGGTCCGACGCGAGGAGGTCCAGTACCAGGGCGGCCGCGAGCGGCGCGTCGCGCCCCAGATGCAGGGCGGGCAGCATCACGCCCCCGTTCCCCTCCCCACCCACCACGGCGTTCCCCGAGTGCATGGCCCGTGCCACGTTGGCCTCGCCCACCGGCACCCGGGTGACCGACGCCCCGAACTCCCGGGCCGCGTCATCCACCACCAGGGACGTCGAGAGGTTCACCACCACGGGCCCGGAACGGCGCCGCAACACGGTCTCGACCGCAAAGGCGAGCGTGTAATCCTCGCCGATGGGGCGGCCGGTCTCGTCCACGAGGGCCATGCGGTCCACGTCGGGGTCCACGGCCATGCCCACCACGGCGCCGGTCCGCGTAACCAGCGCGCCCAGGTCACCCAGGCGTTCCGGAATGGGCTCGGGCGGACGGGGGAACAGGCCGTCGGTCTCGAGATGGATGCCGCTCACGCGGCATCCCAGGGCATCGAGCAGCGGGGGCATGGCCGCCCCGCCGGCGCCCCGTACGCAGTCCAGGGCCACACGGAACTTCCGCGCCCGGATCGCCGCCACGTCCACGAACGGCAGGGCGAGAATCTGGGAGATGTGGCGCTCGACTGCGTCCGGGTCCGTCCTGGTCCCGCCCAGCCCGTCCCACGCCACCCGCGGGATGGTCCCCGCCGCCAGCGCCTGGAGGCGCGCGGACGTCTCCTGGTCGAGGAACAGGCCGTCCGGCCCCACGAACTTGAGGGCGTTCCACTCGATCGGGTTGTGGCTGGCCGTGAGGATGATGCCGCCGCCCGCGTGGTGATGCTCGACCGCCAGCTGGGCGGTGGGCGTGGGGATGAGCCCGCAGTCAATGACCGTGCAGCCCACGGAGCGGAGCCCGCTGCGCGCCGCGTCCGCGAACATGGGTCCGGAGGTGCGGGCGTCGCGCGCCAGCACGACGCTGGGCAGTCCCGCGTCGCGGGCGAGCGTCCCGAATGCGGCGGCGTACCGCGCCACGAACTCCGGGGTGAGGTCCTTGCCGACGATGCCGCGCACGCCGGACACGGAGACCATCAGGGTGTCGCTGGGGGCGGACATCAGGCGCGCCGGCCGACGTTGAAGACGAGAGTCGCATGCATCCGGCGGAACGTAGCGGGGCGCCGGAAGGCCTTCAAGCGCATCGGCTTGCCGCGCGGCGCGACCTCGGGCTAGGTTCCCGGCACCTTCACCGACCGCCATGGCCCGCACTTCCGACAACGATCTTCGCTACGGCTTCGGGACCCGCGCTGTTCACGCCGGCCAGTCCCCCGATCCGACCACGGGGGCCATCATGCCCCCGATCTACCAGACCTCGACCTACGTGCAGGACGGACTCGGCCGGCACAAGGGGTTCGAGTACGCCCGCACCCGGAACCCCACCCGGGACGCGCTCGAGCGGAACCTCGCAGCGCTCGAGGGCGGCCAGTACGGTTTGGCGTGGGCATCGGGGCTTGCCGCCACCGACGCGGTCCTCAAGCTGCTCAACGCCGGCGACCACGTGATCTGCGGCGAGAACCTGTACGGCGGCACGCACCGGCTGATGGTCCAGGTGTTCCAGCGACTGGGCGTCACGTTCACGTTCGTGGACACGCGCGACGTGAACCGGATTGCCGAGGCCGTGACCCCGGCCACCCGCATGGTGTACGTCGAGACGCCAACCAACCCGATGATGCGCCTCACCGATCTCGCCGCCGTGGGCCAGGTCGCCCGCGCGCGGGACCTGCTGTTCGTTGTGGACAACACGTTCGCGACCCCGTACTTCCAGACGCCGCTCGGGTTTGGCGCGGACATCGTGCTGCATTCCACCACCAAGTACCTGAACGGCCATTCCGACATGGTGGGCGGCGCGCTCATCACGTCGCGGGATGACCTGGCCGAGCGCCTCGCGTTTCTCCAGAACGCGGCCGGCGCGGTCCCCGGGCCCATGGACTGCTGGCTCGCCTTGCGGGGCACGAAGACGCTGGCCCTGCGGATGCGGCAGCACGACGCGTCGGGCCGGAGGATTGCTGTCTGGCTCGCGGACCGGCCCGAGATCGAGGCCGTGTACTACCCCGGACTGCCTTCTC
>DAINBS010000282.1:0-4331 GCA_036732805.1 Gemmatimonadales bacterium
CCCGGCCATGGCCGAGGTCTCGATCTCCAGCCGGTCGTCCGCGACCGCTGGCTCATCCTCGACGATTGCCGTGGGCTCGATGAACAGCTCGGCCGTCGCGGAACCCTCCACCAGCGCCTCGGGCTCGGCTTCGAGAACCTGCGGCGCCTCCCCGGTGCGGTACTCGTCGTCGAGATCGAGGAACACCAGATCCGACGACTTCTGCTTTGGCGCCACCACCTTGGCCTTCGGCGCCTTGGCGGGATCGAAATTCGGGTCGATCGCCTTGATGCTCATCAGGGTGGCGCGTGACCGTCGCTTGTCGCCGCTCGCTTCCGCCTCCGCGAACAGCTTCGCGAGCTGCTCGCGCGCCTCGACCGTTCGGTCGGCACCCTTCAGCTGCTCGGCGAGCAGCAGGCGGATTTCCTCGTTGTCGGGCGAGAGGTCAGCGAACTCCTTGAGGGCGCGGAAAGCCTCGTCGGTCTTGCCCGACTTCTGCATCCGCTGAGCGTACTCGAGGAGGTTCTCCTTGGCCTGCGCCACGAGCCCGCGCTCGACCATGAGCTGCGCGAGGCGAAGGTAGACGTGCGTGCGCGACGGCGCGTTCCGCAGGACCTTGTTGCACAGCGCGATGGCGTTGTTCGGGAACCCGTACTCCGCGTACAGGTTCGCCGCGCGCTCGTACATGTCCACCGCCTCGGGCACCCTCTGCATCTTGAGGTAGATGTCACCGACGCGATTGAACAGCGGCAGCTCGTTCGCGAGCTCCGGGGTGCCCTCGAGGCCCTCGAACAGCTCGACATACTGTTCGATGGCCTTCTCCAGCTGGCCCTTGTCCTCGAACCGCCTGGCTTTGAGCTTGAGCTTCTCGACGTTCAGGGCTGACCTCGCACCGGAAACCGTGAGACGCCATAGACTTGGACGAACATCAGGCGAGGAAGTCTATCGTTCCCGCACCGGGGTGACAAGCCGCTCCCGCCACCCAAACCTGCGTGACGAGGTTCTGGCCGTACCAGTAGACCAGCTCCCGCCAATCCCGGATGGCCACCAGCGCCATGTCCGCCCGGAACCCCGGCGCGATCTGCCCGCGCGTGGCTGACTCGCCCACGGCCGCCGCCCCGTTGGCGGTGATCGCCACGAGGGCCTCCGCGGGGACCATCCCGAGCTGGGACACCCCGAGCGTGGCCATCAGGGGCAGGCTCACCGCCGGCGATGACCCCGGGTTGAAGTCCGTGGCCAGTGCGACGGCCCCACCCCGGTCAATCAGCATGCGGGCGGGGGCCCGATCCCGCTTGCCCAGAAACAGCATCGTCCCCGGGAGCAACACGGCGACCGTGCCGCTCGCCGCCAGCGCCGCCGCCCCCTCAGGGCTCACGTGCGCCAGGTGATCGGCGGACACGGCGCCCAACTCCGCCGCCAGCTCCGCCCCACCCGAGCCCTCCAGCTCGTCCGCGTGGATCTTGAGCCCGAGACCATGCCGTCGGGCCGCCTCGAGAATCCGCCGGGTCTCGTCCGGGGTGAACACGCCGGGCTCGCAGAACACGTCGCAAAAGCGCGCGATGCCCTGCGCCTCCACCGCCGGCAGCATCTCCTCCACCACGAGCCGCACGTAGTCGTCCCGGCGAGGCCGGTACTCGACGGGAATCTCGTGGGCCCCAAGAAACGTCGGCACGAGCGACGGTGGACCCTGGGAGAGCCCGCCGATCACCTCGAGCGAGCGCAGCTCCGCGTCCGTCTCGAGCCCGTACCCGGACTTCACCTCCACCGTGGTGGTGCCGTGGGCGAGCAGTCGGCGCAGGCGCCGCGCGGTGAGGTCCCGCAACTCGTCCGTGGGCCGCGCCCTGAGATCACGCACCGACGAGAGGATGCCCCCACCCTCGGCGGCGATGGCCTTGTAGTCCATCCCGCGCGCCCGCCGCGCATGATCTTCGAGCCGCGCCATGCCGAACACGGCGTGGGTGTGCGCGTCCACGAACCCGGGGAACAGCACGCCATCGACCTCGACCGTCCGGGCACCGGGCGCCGCGCGCTTCACCTCGCGGTATGGACCGACCAGGGCCACCTGTCCGTCGCGGACGTGCACCGCGCCGTCGGGTATCACCTCGAGCGCGGCCATCTCGGCACCCCGCCGTGCCCGGGCCGGGCCCCGACACGTCACCACCTGGGCGGCCCCCGCGAGCAGGACGCTCAGCCGTCCTCCCGCATCGGGAGCCTGAGCCCGTGCCGGGCGGCGGTCTCGATCGCGGCCTCGTAGCCCGCGTCGGCGTGGCGCGCCACCCCGATGCCCGGATCGTTGGTGAGCACCCGCTCGAGCCGGCGGGCGGCTGCGTCGGTGCCGTCGGCCACGATCACCTGGCCCGCGTGGAGACTGTTGCCGATGCCCACGCCGCCGCCGTGATGGAACGACACCCACGAAGCGCCGGACGCGGTGTTCAGCAGGGCGTTCAGGATCGGCCAGTCGGCAATGGCGTCGGATCCGTCCAGCATCCCCTCGGTTTCGCGGAACGGCGAGGCCACCGAGCCCGTATCGAGATGATCCCGGCCGATCACGACGGGCGCCGAGATCTCCCCCCTCCGGACCAGCTCGTTGAGCGCGAGGCCAAAGCGGGCGCGGGCTCCCTGCCCCAGCCAGCAGATCCTGGCCGGCAGGCCCTGGAACGCCACCCGCTCGCGGGCGAGCCGAATCCAGTTCACGAGGTGCTCGTCGTCCGGGAACAACTCGAGAACGAGCTCGTCGGTGCGGTACAGGTCCTTCGGGTCGCCCGACAGCACCACCCAGCGGAACGGGCCCTTCCCCTCACAGAACAGGGGCCGGACGTACTCCGGCACGAAGCCGGGGATGTCGAACGCGTCCGAGACGCCCTGGTCGAACGCCTCGGTCCGGATGTTGTTCCCGTAGTCGAAGCTCACGGCACCGGCGCGCTGCAGCGCGAGCATGGCCCGTACATGGCGCGCGATCGAGGCGCGGGACCGCCGCAGATAGTCGTCCGGGTCCGAGTGCCGCAGGGCGACCGCGGCATCGAGTGCCAGTCCGGCCGGCACGTAGCCGTTGAGTGGGTCGTGCGCGGACGTCTGGTCCGTGAGCACGTCGGGAACCCAGCCGCGCTTCACCAGCTCCGGCAGCACGTCGGCACAGTTGCCGAGCAGCCCGATGCTCACCGCCTTCCGCTCGCGTTTGGCACGCTCCGCCCGGGTCAGCGCGTCGTCGAGCGATTCCGTCGCGACATCCAGGTACCGCGTCTCGAGCCGCCGCTGGATGCGGTGCGGATCCACCTCGACCGCGAGCATCACGGCGCCATTCATCGTGGCGGCGAGTGGCTGCGCGCCGCCCATGCCGCCCAACCCCCCCGTGAGCACGATCCGCCCGGCGAGCGTGCTGCCGAAGTGGCGACGGGCCACGGCGCCGAACGTCTCGTAGGTCCCCTGGAGAATCCCCTGCGTCCCGATGTAGATCCAGCTGCCGGCGGTCATCTGGCCGTACATGATCAGGCCCTGGCGCTCCAGCTCCCGGAACCGCTCCCACGTGGCCCACCGGCCCACGAGGTTCGCGTTCGCGATCAGGATCCGGGGGGCGTCTTCGTGGGTCCGGAACACCCCAACCGGCTTGCCCGACTGCACGAGGAGGGTCTCGTCGTTGGCCAGGGTGCGCAGCGCGCGACAGATGGCGTCGAACGCCTCCCAGCTGCGCGCCGCTCGCCCGGTGCCCCCGTACACCACGAGATCGTCCGGGCGCTCGGCCACCTCGGGATCGAGGTTGTTCATGAGCATCCGGAGCGCCGCTTCCTGTATCCAGCCGCGGCAGGACAGCGTGGAGCCGCGGGGGGCACGGACGGGGCGCGCAATGGCGGTCACGGCAGGTTGTCCTTCGCCACCAGCTCGGCGAGCGCTTCGAGATCGGGATGCACCGGGCGGTCGCCCGTCAGCGTGTGCACGATGGTGCGTACCCGTTGATGGACGCGCTCGACGCCTTTCCCCGGCCGGAGCGGCTTGAGCAGGTCGAGCCCCTGGGCCGCGCACAGCAGCTCGGCCGCCACCACGCGCTGCGCGTTGGCCAGCACGCGGCGTGCCTTGAAGGCGGCGGCCATCCCCATGGGAACCACGTCTTCCTGATTGGCATCCGTGGGAATCGACTGCACGCTCGCCGCCGTGCACAGCGTGCGCGACTCGGCCACCAGGGCCGCGGCCGTCACCTGCACCATCATGAAGCCGGATTCCACGCCGGGGTTGGGGGCCAGGAACGCCGGGAGGCCCTGCGACAGGTCGGGATTCACCAGGCGCTCCACCCGGCGCTCGGCCACGCCTGCGAGCGTCGTGAGCCCGATGGTGAGCACGTCGAGCGCGAGGGCCACCGG
>DAINBS010000283.1:0-4324 GCA_036732805.1 Gemmatimonadales bacterium
AGCGCCTGGGCGCCGGTCGTGAGTCGCGTGCTGGCCGATCGTGTCGTGGTGCGCGGGATGGTGGCCCGGCTGCCGGCCGCGGAACGGCGCGGAATTCAGGACCTGCTGCCCCTCCTCGACCGGCTCACGGCCGAGGCCGTGGCCGCGGCCGAGCAGCTCGCCGATCTCGATCAGTGGTCCGGACATGGCGCCGACCGGGAAGACCTGGCGCGGCGGCGGCGGGAGGAGTCCGCCAGACTCGACGACGCGGTGCGGGCCGTCGCTCGCCTCCGCCGGGCCGTGCGAGGGGCGGATGCCGAGGGCATCGGGCGGATCCGGGACGACGTGGGGCGGCTGACTGGAGGCTTGCTACGCCCCGACGCGGCGGCGGCTCACGACCAGCACGGCAAGGCCAAGGAAGCCTAGCATCGTACCGAGTGACATCCCCAGGGACCGGAGTCTGACGCTTGCGCTCTCCCGCCCCGGGCCGAACCGCTCGGTTGCCCACCGGAAGGTCCAGTCGTTCAGCGGAACCTCGAAAGCGCTCGCAAAGGCCTCCGGCATCGAGCCGTCGGCGCGCCAGAACCGCGCAAACCTCTCGGGGCCGAAGGCCACCAGCACGTCGCTCAGGAACGCCGCGTCATCCGCGCGAAGGGTCCACGCATACTCCTCGTGGGTCTTGAGGCGCGCAAGGACGCGGTTCGCATTCCGACCCTGCACGAACTCCCCGCACGCCGACCTCCGTCGTGCGAGGCACGCGTCGAGCGCCAGCGGGAAGCCGAGCCGCGGATCGACGAGCCACGATCCTTCGCCCAGCGTGAGCCGGGCGAACACCGGCGCCGGCGGGGGTCTCCACGCCGGGGCCGGGAAGGAGGGGGACGTGAGTGCCAGGGAGGCACCGCCGTCGCGCAGCCATCCCTCGACGGCCGGGCCCGCGCCGCCGAACCGGGCATAGTAGGCGCAGGGGCCGAGCAGGCCCGGGGCGAGCCGGCGATGCCCGGGAGGGCGGTTCCACGGTCCCGGGACGATCACGCCCTCGGCGTACACGGCGACGCACGCCGTTGAGCCGCTGTCGGGCAGCGCGAAGAACAGTCCCGGGAGTCCGCGGAACACGGAGTCTCGAACGAAGACGACCGCAGCGGAGCCACCTCCACGCTGGCCACCCAGGATGTCGGTGATGCGACCTTCGAGCCACGTCGCTTCGCCAGGCGTCCAGGCGCCCACGAACAGCGTAGGGACCTGCTCCGAGTCGCTCCGGGCCGCCAGTTGGCGTGCGCTGTCGCGGAGCACGCGAATCGCGATGGACTGCCTGGTCATTCGCAGCTCGCGCGCCGCCTGATCGCGCGCGGCGCGAAGGTATGGCCCACCCCGCTCGAGGCGCCGCGGCTGGGGCGGCAGCAGCAGCGCCACGGCCCCCGCGCAGGCAACCAGCGCCAGGGCCAGGGCCCGCCCGGGCGTCAGCGCCATCGTGTGCTCCGCGTCGCGAGCGCCACGAGCACCGTAGCCCACCCGAGAACGAACCACTGCATGCCGGCGGGCACGGCGGTCGGCGGGGGCCGGTGTGCGAGGATCGTCTCGCGCCAACGCGCGAGCAGGGAATCCACGGGCATTCCCGCGGCGGCTTCGAGGCGTGGCACGATGGCCGCCCCGGTGTCGGCGAAGAAGCGCGCCAGCGCATCGGGGCCGCCAACGTCTCCTATTGCCACGAGGAGCGTGCCGGCGGCACGGGTCGAGAGTGTGGGCTCCTGGACGCCGGCGCGTTCGAGGAATGCCAAACACGCCGCGGCGTCACCGCCATCGACGCACGCGGAGTATGCTGGCGCGAGCGCCGGCTCCGAGGCCCGGTGGCGCAACCGCCGCTCCACGAAGCGGCGCAGTTCCGCGTTTGCCTCCACGGACTGCCCGGGCAGGCGGGCGATCAGGTTCAGGCTCCGGGCGCAGGCCTCGAGGCTGCCGTCGCGGCACCCGTCCGCGCTCGGAGCGTTCGCGGTCAGCAACTCGAGGTGCGTCGCTTCGAGCAGGGGGCCCTGGTCGTGGAAGAGGTGGACGTCGCCGCGCCAGGCGGCCACACTGGCGCCGCCCCGGTGCGCAAGCAGGCCGTTCACCGCCTGTGCGAGCTGGCCGGTGAGCCACTTCGAGGTCCGTCGGCGCTGTTGCACGCCAATGAACTGTGTATCACCGGTGAGGAGGTGCCCCCAGCCCGGATGCGCTTCGCCGAATCGCACGGCAATCCGCGCCCCCACGAGCAGGGGAAGAGGAGCCGGGCCGAGCTGCTGCATCAGCAGGCGGCGGAAAGACTCCACCGCGCCGAGCAGCACGGGAGACTCGGCGGAATCGCTCAGGATCCACAGTCCCCCGACGTGCACCGAATCCACCCGGGGCACGCCAACCTCGGCCTCGTTGGTCAGCCGGGCCGTCAGGTCGTCGTACCGCCGCGTGAGCCGGTCGAGCTTGGCCTGCTCGTCGGGCGTCTGGGCCACGAGCGCCGCCGCCGCGACTATTGTCAGCGCGGCGACCACCGCCGCCGCCCGCAGCATCCTAAACACCGATGAGCGACCACGGCCCCACGAGGACCTCGAACGGTCCGGGGCGCGTGAAGATGGCGTTCATGATCCCTTCGGCCACGGCGGTACTCACGCCGAAGGCTTCCAGGACGAGGGCCAGCACGATCACGGCGGTGAGGACCCCGACCACCGCCGCCGTCGTGCGCTTCGTCCCGGCCGCGAGCGCGAACGTGGCCGCATAGCTCACCGCCGCGGCGAGCGCGAAGCGCAGGGTGATGGCCCCGCCGTAGCTCCGCAGCCCCGCTGGCAGATCGAAGCTCCCAAGCGCGACAGCGCAGCCCAGCCCCACGGCCGCGACCACGGGCGCGATGAGCAGCAGGCCTGCGCCAAAGCGCAGGAGCACATAGTGCCAGCGCGGGACCGGCAGCGTGAGCGCATACACGTGCTCGGCCTGGTGGTCCGCCGACCATGCGCCCACGGACAGTGTCAGGCCGAGGATCACCGCCAGGATTGGGAACAGCGTACCGGCGGTTTCCACGGCCGAGAGCATCACGATCAGGTCCCAGCCGCGACGGTCGCCGGCCGAGAACCCGGCCTGTTGCACCGTGAGCAGGGGGATGATGAACGCGAGGGTGGCGAGCAGGGCGACGCCCAGCGCCGAAGCTTTCCACTGGATCCGGCAGATGGCAGCGAACACGGTCAGCTCCCCCGCGGGACGCGGGCGGTGCGCAGCAGCTCCACGAATCCCTCCTCGAGGTCGAGGTCCACGACGTCCTGAAGGACGGCGCCGATGCCCTCGAAGTACTGGCGCATGGTGGCCTGCCACCCGCGCACCACCCATACCTCGGTGCCGCTCGCGCCGTCGCCCCGCTCACGCGCGAGCAGAACGAACGGCGGGTCGCCCGCCTGGGCGGGTGCGTTCCGCACGCGCAGGCGCTTGATGCCGTTCTTGAAGCTGTGCATGGGGACCTCTGCCACCAGCCGCCCGCGGTCCATCACACCCACCCAGTCGCAGATCCGCTCGAGCTCGTGCACGAGGTGGCTGGAGATGAACACCGTGGCGCCTGATTCGGACACGAAGTCGATGAGCGCCATCAGCACGTCGCGGCGCACCACGGGATCGAGCCCGTCGGTCGGCTCGTCGAGCACGAGCAGGTCCGGGCGCTGGGCCAGGGCCAGGAGCATCAGGAGCTTGCCGTTTTCACCCTTGGACAAACGCCCGATCCGCGTGTCGCCCTGGAGCTGGAATGTGCCGAGCAGCTCCGCCGCCGCCTGATGGTCCCATCGGCGATGGAAAGCGCCGTGCAGGGCCAGTGCCTCGCGTACCGTGAGGTTCGGATAGAGGTGAGAACGCTCCGGGACGTATCCCACGCGGGCGAACATGGCGGGGGCTTGGGATGGAACGTCGTGCCCCAGCACCCGGACGCCACCCCGCTCCGCGCGCAGCAGGCCCAGGCAAAGCCGGATCGTGGTGGTCTTTCCCGATCCGTTCGGTCCCAGGAAGCCGTAGATGGCACCGGCCGGTACGTGCAGGTTGAGCGGTCCGAGCTCGAAAGTCCTTCCCGCGCGGTATTGAAGCTCCTGGGTCTCGATGGCGTAGCTCATTGCGCTCTGGCCCCCATCTCGCGCTGGAGCGCGCGCGCCACCTCGGTGCCTGCGATGCCCAACCGTGCGGCCTCGGTAAGGAGGTCGCGCGCGAGGCGGGCCGCCTGGTCCTCGCGCGTCTGGCGCCGGCGGTCGGTGCTCACGCTGCGTACGTAGGTCCCGGACCCCTGCCGCATCTCGACGAAGCCCTCCCGTTCGAGCGCCCGGTACGCCTGCACGACCGTGGCAGGGTTGAT
>DAINBS010000284.1:0-4306 GCA_036732805.1 Gemmatimonadales bacterium
CGGCGCCCTGGGATGCGCCGACCGGACCCCGACCGTCACCGATGTGGCGGGTGTGTACCGCGCCGAGGTGCCGGCCACCGATCAGATCCCGGCCCGCACCGTCACACTGCGGCTCGACGCGGGAAACGCCGCCGAGATGTCGGTGGGTCCGGTGGGGGTGCCGGCACCGTCACTGGAGGCGGGCACGTGGTCGCTCAATCCCCGGGGGGACATCCGGGTGGTGCTGGCGCGTGACGGCTTTGGACCCGTCTCGAGCGACATCACGTTCCGGTGGGCGCGGCGGACACTCACGGCCGTCGCGTTCGACACGCTGCAGTGGGGGTCGCGCGGCTTCGCCCTGAGCCGCGAATAGGCGGAGCGGCGGGCGCACCGCGCCCGCCGCTCCACGCCGCCTCGATCAGGTCAGGCCGTCCCGGCCTTGCCGCGGGCCACCAACCGGCGCTGCACCAGGGAGTGGCGCCGCCCGTACGCAAAGTAGATCACGAGCCCCACCGCCATCCAGATGATGAGGCGCGCCCAGGTGTCGGGCGGCAGCCCGTACATCAGATATCCGCAGGCCAGCATCCCGCCCAGCGGCACGAACGGGTAGGCCGGCGTCCGGAACGGGCGCGGGACCTCGGGATCCGTGTAGCGCAGCACGAGCACGCCGGCGCAGACGATCACGAAGGCGAGCAGGGTGCCGATCGAGACCAGCTCGCCCAGCAGCCCGATGGGGAGCAGGCCGGAGACGACGATCGCCACGCTGCCCGTGAGGATCGTGGCGAGCCACGGGGTCCGGAACCGCGGATGTACGGCGCTGAACAGGGGCGGCAGCAGCCCGTCCTTGGACATGCTGAAGAAGACCCGCGGCTGACCGAGCATCATGACCAGGATCACGGACGAGAGGCCCGCGATCGCGCCGATCTTGACGATGGGCCGCATCCAGGCCAGACCGGGGCCGAGCGCGTTGATGCCGACCGCGATGGGGTCCGGGACGTTTAGCTCGGTGTAGGGAACGATGCCGGTGAGGATCAGGGCGACGACGATGTACAGGACCGTGCAGATGGCGAGCGATGCCAGGATGCCGATGGGCATGTCGCGCTTGGGGTTCTTGGCCTCCTGGGCGGCGGTCGAGACCGCGTCGAACCCGATGTACGCGAAAAAGATCACGCCGGCGCCGCGCAGGATGCCGTCCCAGCCGAAGCGGCCGGGGCCCGCCGCGGGCGGGATGAAGGGGGTCCAGTTGTCCTGGTTGATGTAGCTCACGCCCGCCGCGATGAACAGCGCGATCACCGTGAGCTTGAGGGCCACGATGATGTTGTTGAAGCGGGCGCTTTCGCGGATGCCCACCACGAGCAGCACGGTGATGAGCGCGACGATGATCATGGCGGGCACGTTCAGCACCGCGCCCGTGCGGGTCCAGCCTTCCGTGAACAGGCGCCAGACGTTCCAGCCGGCGTCGGCTGGCGCGATGTGCTGGAACGGCGCCGAGGTGAAGGTCGTCGGAATCTCGATGCCCACGTCCCGCAGGAACGACACCACGTAGCCGGACCAGCCCACGGCGACGGTGGAGGCGGCGAACAGGTACTCGAGGATCAGGTCCCACCCGATGATCCACGCGAACAGCTCGCCCAGCGTGGCGTACCCGTACGTGTACGCGGAGCCCGCGATCGGGATCATTGCCGAGAACTCCGCGTAGCAGAACCCCGCGAAGGCGCAGGCGATGCCGGCGAACACGAACGAGATCGCGATGGCCGGTCCGGCGTACTGGGCCGCGGCCTGGCCGGTCAGGACGAAGATGCCGGCGCCGATGATCGCGCCGATGCCCAGCGTCGTGAGGTTGAGGGCGCTCAAGGCGCGGCGCAGCGAGTGCTCGTCTTCCGCGGCGAAGGCCTCGGCCTGCAGTTCTGCGACCGTCTTACGCGCAAAGAGCTTCATGCAGGGTACCCTGTGATTGTTGGAGGGGTGGTCGGGCGGACGCCGGAAGGTGCGGCTCGGCCTGCGGTCCGTCAAGCGGGCTGGCCCCGCGGCGAGCGACGGTTATCTTAGCGGCGGTCGGCGGCCCGCGTCGCGTCGACTGCCCTTGCTCACTCCCGGAATCCGCCGCGCTATGACCCAGGAACAGTCCCGCCCAGGCTTCGTCCAGGCCATCTCCCGAGTTGACGCGACCGCGCTCGTCGTGGGCTCGATGATCGGCTCCGGCATCTTCATCGTGTCCGCCGCCACGCTCCGCGACGTCGGTACCCCGGGGCTGCTGCTCCTCGTGTGGGCGCTGTCCGGCGTCGTCACCGTGATGGGGGCGCTCACCTACGGCGAGCTCGCGGCCATGTTCCCGCGGGCGGGCGGGCAGTACCTCTACCTGCGGGAGAGCATCGGACCGCTGTTCGGCTACCTCTACGGCTGGACGCTGTTCGCGGTCATCCAGACCGGCACCATCGCGGCCGTGGCCGTGGCGTTCGCCCGCTTTACCGGAGTCATCGTTCCCGCGCTCACGCCGGACCTCTGGGTGGGCGACACGCTCCGGTTCTCGCTCTTCGGGCAGTCGCTCGGCCCCTACGAGATCGGGATCTCCCCGCAGCGCCTGTTCGCCATCCTGTCCATCGTCTTCCTCACGTGGGTCAACTACTGGGGGGTCCGCACCGCGGCCACCATCCAGACGGTGTTCACCGCCGTCAAGACGCTGGCGCTCGTGGCGCTCATCGTCCTGGGCCTCACCATCGGGCGGAGCGCGGCCGCCATCGCGGCGAACTTCGGGAGCGCCTTCTGGCCCGCAGGCGGCATCACGCCCGCCCTTCTGCCAGTGATCGGCGCCGCCATGGTGGGGGCGCTCTTTTCGATGGACTCGTGGCACGACGTCGGGTTCGCCGGCTCCGAGCTCAAGAACCCCCGCCGGGACCTGCCGCTCGCGATGGCGCTCGGCGTCACGATCGTCACGGTGCTGTACCTCCTGGCGAACGTCGCCTACCTCAACGTGCTCACGACGCAGGAGATCGCGGGGGCGCCCCAGGATCGCGTGGGGACCGCGGCGCTCGCCGCGATGTTCGGGAACGCCGGCCTCTGGGTCATGGCGGTTGCGATCATGATCTCGACCTTCGGATGCAACAACGGGCTGATCCTCGCCGGCGCGCGGGTGTACTACGCCATGGCGCGCGACCGCCTGTTCTTCCGGCGCGCAGGCGAACTGCACCCGCGGCACCATACGCCCGCGTTTGCCCTCGTGGCGCAGGCAGTCTGGGCCTCCGTTCTGTGCCTGTCCGGCACCTACAGCGACCTGCTGGACTTCGTGATCTTCGCGGCGGTCCTGTTCTACATGCTCACGGCCATCGGCCTGTTCGTGCTCCGGCGCCGTCGCCCGGAGGCCGAGCGGCCCGTGCGCGCGCCCCTGTACCCGGTGCTGCCCGGCCTGTACGTGATCGCGACCGCGCTGATCTGCCTCGTCCTCCTCATCCAGAAGCCGGCGTACTCGGGCATCGGGCTCGCGATCGTGGTGCTCGGCGTCCCCATGTACTTCCTCTGGAAGCAGCGGGAGGCCACCGCGGACCGCTGACGCCCGGCAATGCTCCCGGACCCGGCTCGAGGGTGGCGTCCCCCTGGGGTGCGGGCCCGGCGGTCCCGCTATCTTTGCACCGATGACTCGATCTCCCCGCATCGGCGTCGGCTACGACTCGCACACCTTCGGCGCGGACCGCCCGCTCCTGCTGGGCGGCGTGTCGATCCCGCACGACTCGGGCCTCGCCGGCCACTCCGACGGCGATGCCGTGGCCCATGCCGTGACCGACGCCGTGCTCGGCGCCGCCGCGCTCGGCGACATCGGCACGCTGTTCCCGGATACCGACCCACAGTGGCGCGGCGCGGACAGCATGCGGATGCTCGCCACGGCCTGCACCCGCGTCCACGCGGCGGGGCTCGTGGTCGGGAACGTGGACGTCACGGTGGTCACGCAGCGCCCGCGGCTGGCGGCGCACGTGCCCGCCATGCGCGAGCGCCTTGCGGCCGCGCTCGGCGTCCCGGTCGGCGCCGTGTCCGTCAAGGGCAAGACGAACGAAGGGATGGACGCCGTGGGCCGAGGCGAGGGACTCCAGGTCTTCGCGGTCGCCCTGCTGCTGCCGGGCTGAGCGGTGCTGGCGGACCTTCTCGATCGCCTGCTCCAACTCCCCGGGCCCGCGGTGTACCTCGTGCTGGCGGGCCTCGCCTTCCTCATGGCGGGCCTCGGCATGCACATTGGCGCTGCCCACCGGCCGCTTGCGCATGCTAACCATGGGTGAATCCGAGTGGAAGACCTCATCGCGGCCTGGCATCGGCGGGCAGGTGGACGGTCGCGAATTGA
>DAINBS010000285.1:0-4282 GCA_036732805.1 Gemmatimonadales bacterium
GGACGCGACGCTGCCCGGCGACGGCCCGGTCGCGGAACGGGTCGAGTGATTCCAGGGGGCGTTCATGATCCCCCCCGCGCGGCTCGACACCGTGTTCCGCGCGGCCATCGCCGAATGCCGGGCCCGCACCCTCCGCCACATCACCCTGCCCGCGGACGAGCAGTTCACGGTCGCGTACGTCACCGACAAGCCGTGGAGCGCATACAACTGGTATCAGGGCGGGTACGCGAGCCGCATCGAGGTGAACACGGACCTGCCGGTGCCCATCGGCCGTGCGCTCGACCTCGCGTGTCACGAAGGGTATCCCGGCCACCACGTGTACAACGTGCTGCTGGAACGGGAGCTGGTGCGCGGCCGCGGGTGGCGCGAGTTCGCGGTCTACCCGCTGTTCAGTCCCCAGTCGCTGATTGCCGAGGGGAGCGCCACCTACGGGATCGAGCTCGCGTTCCCCGGACCGGAACACGTGGCCTTTGAACGGGACGTGCTGTTTCCCCTGGCCGGCCTCGGCCCCGCGGACGCCGAGCGGTATGGCACGGTGCGGGCGCTGGTGGAACGCGCCACCTATGCAGGCAACGAAGCCGCGCGCGGATACCTCGACGGCTCGTTGACCTACGAACAAGCTGCCGATTGGCTCGTGCGGTACGCGCTCATGAGCCCGGAGCGGGCCGCGCAGCGCATGCGGTTCATCGAGCGCTACCGTGGCTACGTGATCAACTACAACCTCGGCCGGGACCTGGTGGCGCAGTACGTGGAGGCCGCGGGGGAAGGTCCCGAGGCCCGCTGGCAACGGTTCGCCGGACTGCTCGCTTCCCCGAGGCTGCCGTCGGGGCTGACGCGCTGACGCGGCGGGATGGGCGGGATCGGTGGGATAGCGGGACTGGGGTGACAATGCGCCGCCGGGGTCCTTTCCGTGCGTGATCGCCGGGCCGCGCTGGTGCTGCTGTTCCTGGCGCCGGTACTGGGAGAGTTGGTATCGGCCCATCAGCGCCCTGTTGAGTTCTTCAACCCGGTGAGCTTCGCCGCCATGGCACTGCCGTATGGCTGCGGCGCGCTGCTCTGTCGAGAACTCACCCGGCGCTGGCGCAAGAGCTGGCTCAGCCTGCTGCTCCTCGGTATCGCCTACGGCCTCTATGAGGAAGGCATCGTCTCACGTGCGCTGTTTGATCCCCACTGGCACGAGCTCGAGGCGATCGGCCGGTACACCCATGCCGCCGGGGTCAATTGGACGTACGGGATCGGGCTGATCCACTTCCACGCCACCGTCAGCATCTTCTCGAGCGTGACGCTGGCCGAACTGCTGTTCCCCGAGCGACGGCGTGAGCCGTGGCTCACCAGTGGTCAGGCGGCGCTGTGCGGGTTCGTGCTGGCCCTCTGGGCGCCCGTGCTGGCCTGGCTCGCCAAGGCGGACCATCCGCTCTTCCGGCCTTCGCCCGCGACGTGGGCGCTGACGGCCGTCGGGCTGGTGGGTCTCGTCGTTGCCGCCAGCCAGGTGCCCCACCGACCGCGCCCGATCGTCAACCGCCGCGTCCCCCACCCACGCTGGTTCCTGGCTCTGGGTGCGGTGAACATGACGGTGGTCATGGCGACCGTGTTCGTCCTGCCCGAGCAGGGCGTCCAGCCGCCCCTCGTCGTTCCGACGATCTGCCTGCTCGCGTTCGATGCCGTGACCCTCTGGTTGCTACTTCGCTGGTCCGGGAACACCCGTAGGTGGGACGACCGGCACCGGCTGGCCCTGGTGGCGGGGTTGCTGGCGTTCTTCGTGTTGTTCGGGGTGTTGGCCGATCTGGAGCGGTTCGAGGGACGGAGTCTGGTGAGCCTTGCGGCCGTGCTGGGGTTGTGGCGGCTGAGCCGGCACGTCACCGAACGGGTGCGGTCAAGTGGGTAGGTGCGTGGTCGAGCGCCCACCCCGTCCTCACGTTCTCACGTCCTCACGTCCTCGTCCGCCGTCCGGTCAGCTCCCGATACCGGCGCAGGTGCCGGAACGCCGACACCGTGTCGCCAAGTTGCTCGTACACACCCGACAGGTTGTAGTGGGCATCGGCGAACCCCGGATCCAGCTCCACGGCGGCGCGGTACGCGTCGAGTGCCTCCTGCGGGCGGCGCTGCTCGTCCAGCACGGTCCCGAGGTTGAACGCGGCGACTGCGAGATCCGGCTGGCCTGTTCGCGCCCGCCGGTAGAGGTCCTCGGCTTCATGTAATCGCCCCTGGCCCTGGAGCATGCGCCCCAGGTTGATGAGCGCCTCGGTCAGGTCCGGGTTCAGCTCCAGCGCGCGGCGGTAGCCCTCTTCGGCTTCCGTCGGTGCCACCGATTCCAGCTCCAGCGCGAGATCGAACCAGCCGCTCGCGTCGGCGGGCTCGCCCTGCCGCCGCCGCCGCGCGTGCTGATGGGCGAGCGGCGCCACCTGCGTGGCGAGTTCGGCAACCAGGAAGTCGAAGGTGAGCTGGCCGGATTCCGGGATCCACGCGGCCCGGCCGTCACGGACCACGATGTTGGCGCCTTCGGCCGTGAGGCGCAGCTCGCTGAGTGGGCGGTCCGCCGGCAGCTGGCGGGCCAGCGAGCGCAACGCGCGGTGGATGCGCTTGCCGGGGACGGCGGCGTCGGCGAGCGCCTTGGCGGCCCGGAGGAGCACCAGGTCCTGGAACGAGAAGCGGTACGCCCGGCGGGCCACCCGCGCGGGATGCAGCACGCCAGTCCGCGCGACGCGCCGGACCTGCCGCGGCGACATCCCGAGGAGGCGGGCGACTTCGGCCGTGCCGAAGCCGTGCATGGACCTTACGCGTCTCCGCCCGCGGCCTTGCGTCGGGGCTTCCTGGATGGCTCGGCCGAGGTCTTGGACTCACCGCCGGCGTCAGCCTGCGCGAGGCTGCGCTTGAGGGCTTCCATGAGGTCGATGATCTGCGTCTGCGGCTCCTCTTCGGGCGCGGCGGTGATCTCCTTGCCCGCGATCTTCTGCTCGATCTGTGCGAGGATCCGCTTCCGGACGTCGTCCTCGTACTTCGCCGGGTCGAACGCCTCCGCCGACGCCTGCCGGATGAACTGGACCGCGAGCTTCAGTTCCTCCGGCTTCAGTTCGGCCTCGCCCAGCGGCACCTCGGAGAACGGACGGATTTCGTCCGCGTAGTAGAGCTGTTCCATCACCAGCCCCTCGCCCTCGGGGCGGATGAGCACGAGGTACTGCTTGCCGCGCGCCGAATGGCGCCCGATGGCGGACAGCCCGGTTTCCCGCAGGGCCGCGCTCAGGAGCCGGTAGGCCCGCGCACCGCCCTTGTCGGGCCCCAGGTAGTAGACCTTGCTCATCCAGTGGCGGCCCACCTGGTCGGCGGGGACGAACTCCGCGATGTCGATGGACTCCTTCTTCTGCTCTTCGAGGGCCTTGAGTTCTTCGGCCGTGAACGTGACGTACTCGGTCTTGCTGACTGGGTATCCCTTCACCCGGTCGTCGTTCTCGACCAACTTGCCGTCCTTTTGGCAGACATACTGCTGCTTCAGGCGGGAGCCGCACTCCTTGTGCAGCCAGTTGAAGGAGATGGACGAGCGGGACTCGGCCGACGAATACAGCTGGATCGGCACGGACACGAGCCCGAACGAGAGGGTGGCGGATTGGATGGGGCGTGCGCTCATGAGTCGGCTACTATAGGATTTCCCAGGCATGGACGCAACCGGACCGGGGGATTCCGATCTCCTCAAGACCTACCGGGGCAAGCGGGCCCCCGGCGGGACCCCCGAGCCGATCGGCGCGGTGGGGCCGGTCGAGGGCCGCCTGTTCGTGATGCACAAGCACGCCGCCAGCCACATGCACTGGGACCTTCGCCTCCAGATGGAGGGGGTGCTGCGGTCGTGGGCCGTGCCCAAGGGCCCCTCGGCCAACCCGGAAGACAAGCGCCTTGCCGTCCACGTCGAGGACCATCCCATCGAGTACGGGGACTTCGAGGGGATCATCCCGGAAGGAAACTACGGGGCCGGTGCGGTGATCGTCTGGGACCGGGGCGAGTGGGTCCCGATCGAAGACCCGGTTGCCGGGCTTGCCAAGGGCAAGCTCCTGTTCGACTTGCGCGGCTACAAGCTGCGCGGCCGGTGGACCCTGGTGAAGATCAAGCGCGGCGAGCGTGAGTGGCTGCTCATCAAGGAGCGCGACGCCGCGGTGCGGGTCCCGGGGACCGACTTCCCGGAGACGTCGGTGTTGTCCGGGCTCACCGTGGAGCAGCTCCGGGGGGGGCACGACGCCGCCGCGGCGGTCCGGGCACGGCTGCGGGCGCTGAGCGCGCCCGCCGCCCCGGTCAC
>DAINBS010000286.1:0-4281 GCA_036732805.1 Gemmatimonadales bacterium
CATTGGTCATTGGACATAGGACATTGGTCATTCAAGAGGTACAGCCATGGCAGTCAAACACGCGGATCAGGTACCGGCCCAGCCCGTTTCGGCGGGCACGGGAACCACGCGCCAGGTGCTGATCGGGCCGGATGAAGGCCCGAACTTCGCGCTCCGGCGCTTCATCATGGAGCCGGGCGGCGGGATGCCGCCGCATACGAACACCGTGGAGCACGAGCAGTACGTGCTGCGCGGACACGCGACCATCGGCATCGGGAAGGACGCGGTGGAGGTACGGCCCGGGTCGGTGCTGTACATCCCGGCCGGCATTCCGCACTGGTACAAGGCGCACGGAAGCGAGCCGTTCGAGTTCCTGTGCATCGTACCGAACAAGGACGACCGGATCGAGCTGGTGGACGGGGCGGGATGCTGACGGCGGGATGGAGCGGGATGATAACATCGGCGGGATGAGCGGGATGAACCGATAAGGGGAGAGGACCCATGATCCAGATCCAGGTGGTGCCGCGTGAGGGCGTGGATGCGTATGCCCTGCTCCGGTCGAAGGTGCTGCACGAAGCGACGACGTGGTACTGGGTCAACAAGCGCAAGACGAGGCTCCGGCACCTCCAGTCCGAGGGCCACATTGACGTGGCGAATGCGGGCGGCGTGATCGTGGCCCGCGTGCATCCCAAGACGGCCCGCGACCTGTTCTACCTCGCGGAGAAGTTCATGGGGCGGCTCGTGGCGTGGTTCGAGGACGAGCTGTCCGCGATCAATGTGCAGTTCCTGGCCGAGGCTGGTCACAAGGGCCGGCCGGTCAAGAAGCGGTGACGGCGGGAGAGGCGGAAAGGACGGCGCGCGGGGGGCAGGAGGTCGGGCGTTAGCCCTTCGCGTCGTTCCAGCGCCTATCGGCTGACGTTCAGCTTCCCTTCCCACTCGTCAATCGACCTCGGCCAGTCCTCCCTGAGCAGTCGCGACAGGGCCCGGTCGGCCAAGACCCTCCCGCCGGTCTGGCACGTCGCGCAGTAGTTGACCTCGTTCTCGGCGTACCGGATTCGCTGGACGGCTGAGCCGCATACGGGGCACGGCTCCCGATAGCGCCCGTGCACCGCCATCCCCTCACGGAACGCCGTCACCTTCTCGGGGAACCCGTCACCCACCTCGGCGCGAAGCCGCGCGGTCCATTCCTCCAGCGTGCGCCGCGTGGCGTCGTACAGTCGCCTGATCTCGTTGTCATCGAGGTTGGTCGTGAGCTGGAGCGGCGACAGCCGCGCCGCATGCAGGATCTCGTCCGAATACGCGTTCCCGATCCCTGAGAACACGTGCGGGTCCGTGAGCGTCCGCTTCAGGGTGTGACGCTCGCGGACGAGCGCATCGCGGAAGGGCTCCAGAGGCACGCCGGATGGGTCCACCCCGCCGGGATCGTGGGCCGCCAGCTCCCCCGCCCCACGGACGAGCCAGAGTCCGGCCCGGTGTGTCGTCCCCTCCTCCGTGAACAGCATGGTCCCCGTCGCGAAGTCGAAGGCCGCGAGGCCCCGGCGCCCCGGGAGCGCGGCCCCGCGTTTCCGCCAGCGCAACCGGCCGGCGATCATGAGATGGATGACCAGGAACAGGTCCGGGTCGAGCGCGACGACGATCCGCTTGCCGAGGCGGCGCACGCCGGTGACCGCGCGGCCCTCCGCGACGCCAGGCGACGGGTCCACCGACCGCAGCACGAACGGGCTCCCGATGCGCACGCGCTCGAGCGTCGCCCCGAGGACGCGGCGCTCCAACGCCTCCACATAGACGGTCACGTCCGGCAGCTCCGGCATCTTCCCCCCGGCTGCGTCCCATTCTACCACGCGGCCTGAGGGCCGCACTTGCGCCCAGGCATCCGTGGATATATGGTTACCATATATGGCATCCAAGACCACTATCTACCTGGATCCGGACGACTACCAGCGTCTGAAGGCCCTCGCCCGGCGTCAGGGCCGGCCCACCGCCGCGCTCGTGCGGGAGGCGGTCGCCGAATACGCCCGGCGCTACGCGCCCGCGGTGGCCCCCCGCAGCGTCGGCGCGGCGCGCACCCGCCGCGGCGACCTCTCGGAGCGGGCCGAGGAGCTGCTGCGCGGCATGGGCCGGGACGCGTGATCGTCGCGGATACCGGCGCGATCATCGCCCTGGTGGACGCTGGAGACGCACACCACCGGTCGGTACGCGCGCTCTACGAAGCGGACACGGCGCGCTGGGTGCTGCCGTGGGCCATCCTCCCCGAGGTGGACTACCTGCTTGGCCGCCACGTGAGCGACCGCGCGCGCCGGCTGTTCCTGGACGACCTCGCCGAGGGGGCGTTCCATGTCGAATGGGGCGAGCCGGCGGATCTCGAGCGTGCCGCGGCGCTGGACCGGAAGCACGCGCGCCTGGGCCTGGGGCTGGTGGACGCCGTTGTGATGGCCGTGGCCGAGCGGCTCGAGGCGGACGCCATCGCCACCCTGGATCTGCGGCACTTCGGGGCGGTGAAGCTGGCGACCGGGCCGAGACTGGTGCCGCGGGATGGAGCGGCGGGATAGCGGGGGGGGCGGGATGGCGCCCCTTCTCCCTCCCCGCCATCATTCGCTCTGCTGACCGGCCCCAGCCACGCCGGTCGTCCACCTTCCGGAGGCACGATGATCCCGCGTCACGTCGCACGGGCCGCGTTGCTCTGCGCGCTCGGTATCTCGCCCGCGCTCGCCCAGGCCCCGCGCCTCGGCACCATCACGTTTCCCAATTCGGGCAGCGCGGCTGCGCAGGAGCCGTTCACCCGCGGCGTGCTGCTGCTCCACAGCTTCGAGTTCGAGCCGGCGGCCGCGGCGTTCCGCGAGGCGCAGACCGCCGATCCCGGTTTCGCGCTGGCCTACTGGGGCGAGGCGATGAGCTACAACCACCCGTTGTGGGGCGAATGGGACGACGACGCCGCGCGTGCCGTGCTTGCCCACCTCGGCTCGACGCCCGCAGCACGCCGCGCGAAGGCACCGACGCCCCGTGAGCAGATGTACCTCGACGCGATGGAGGCCCTGTGGGCGGAGGGACCCAAGCCGCAACGGGACACGGCCTATGCGCTCGCCATGGAACAGCTGGTCCGCGCGCACCCCGACGACGATGAGGCCCGGGCGCTCTGGTCCCTGTCCATTCTCGGTCTCTCCAGCACCACCCGCGTGGTGCCCAGCTACATGCGCGCCGCCGCGATCGCGCAGGAGGTCTTCGAGCGGCACCCCAATCACCCCGGCGCCGCGCATTACATCATCCACTCGTTCGACGACCCGGTCCACGCGCCGCTCGGCCTGCCCGCCGCCCGCGCCTACTCGACGATCGCGCCGGACGCCGCCCACGCCCAGCACATGACCACCCACATCTTCCTCGCGATGGGGATGTGGGACGAGGTCGTCTCGCAGAACGAGATCGCGGCGGGCCTCACGAACTGGAGCCCGAACCACTACACGGCCTGGCTTGGCTACGGGCTGCTCCAGCAGGGACGGCACGCCGCGGCCCGCGAGCACCTCGAGCGGGCGCGGCGCGAGATGGGCAGTCCGGGCCGGCCCGGCCAGCGCTGGTACCTCGCCTCCATGCGGGCCCACCACGTCATCAACGCCGAGGCGTGGGACGACCCGATGCTCGGCTGGACCATCGACCTGAGCGACGCCGACGCCCGGGCGATGGACGCGTTCACCCAGGGCTACGCCGCGCTGCGGCGGGGGGACCGGGACGCGGTGACCCCGCAGGTGGCCCGGCTCCAGGCCGTGGCCGACTCGGCCGTGCCGGGTACCGCCCGCGTGCTCGCGCTCAACCTCACGGCAGCCATCGCCGCCGAGGACGGGGCGTTTGCCCGCGCGGTCGAGTTGCTGCGAGAAGCGACCGCCATCGAGGACGAGCTGCCGGCGGCGTACGGCCCGCCCGACATCGTAAAGCCGTCATGGGAGCTGCTGGGAGAGCTGTACCTGTCCCGGGGCCGCGCCGCCGAGGCGCAGGCGGCGTTCGGCCGCGCGCTGGCGCTGGCTCCCAAACGCGCGCTGTCCCTTCGGGGGCTGCTGGCCGCGGCAACCGCCAACGGCGACAAGCCCGTGGCGGCGCGAGCACGCGAGGAGCTCGGGGCCAAGTAGGATCGAGCAGAGTGCAGGGTGTGAGGAGCTGGGTACAGAGTGCAAGGAGCAGAGTGCAGGGGGCAGACTGCGGGTGCAGAGTGCCGAGGGCAGTTCCTCTGCACTTTGCTCTCTGCACTCTGGACCGCTGTTACGGCCTCACCTCGACCAGCCGCCGCGGAGCGCCCGGCGCCGGCGCTGCCTCGAA
>DAINBS010000287.1:0-4277 GCA_036732805.1 Gemmatimonadales bacterium
AGCACCGCCGTGACCAGAAGGGGCCTCATGCGTCCTGCTTGCCCCGGGAGGCGACCTTGGCCCAGTCGTTCAGGAACTGGTCGAGGCCACGGTCCGTGAGCGGGTGCAGGAGCAGCTTGCGGAGCACGTCGGTGGGCATCGTTGCGACGTCGGCGCCGAGCATGGCGGCGTCCACCACGTGGCGCGGGTGCCGGATGGACGCCGCGAGGATCTGCGTTTCCAATCCGTAGTTGTCGAAGATGACCCGGGACTCGCGGATCACCTCCATACCGTCCTGTCCGACGTCGTCAATCCGGCCCAGGAAGGGCGAGACGTACGTGGCGCCGGCCTTGGCGGCGATCAGGCACTGCACCGACGAGAAGCAGAGGGTGACGTTCACACGGATCCCCTCCACCGCCAGCCGCCGCACCGCCACGATCCCGTCTTCGATCATGGGGATCTTCACGACGATGTTGTCGGCGAGCTTGGCGAGCTCGCGTCCCTCGCGGTACATGTCGTCGGTCTGGACCCCGACGACCTCGGCGCTCACCGGGCCGTCCACCGCCGCGCAGATGTCCCGCAGCATGTCGCGCGGGTCGCGGTCACCGGCCACCTTCGCCACGAGCGACGGGTTCGTGGTCACCCCGTCGATCAACCCGGCGCGCGCGGCCCACTGAATCTCCGCGAGGTTCGCCGTATCCAGGAAGAACAGCATCAGTCGTCGTTCCCTTCGGCTGGGAGGTTGTCGTAACGCACGCCGACCAGGTACAGGCCCTGGGAAGGCGCGGGCGGGCTCGCGTCCCGGTTGTCCGTGCCTCGCAGCAGTCGGGGGAGGTCGTCGCCCGGACGCCGGCCGTCGGCGATCTCGACGCTCATCCCCACCAGGAAGCGCACCATCCGGTGCAGAAACCGGTCTGCCGCAATGTCGAGAATATAGCCCGCCTCCTCGGGGCGCGGACGCCACTCGGCGCGCGTCACCGTACAGCGGTAGTGCGGCTTTTCCTGACCCACGGCGGAGAACGCCCGGAAGTCGTGCGTCCCGGCGATGGCCTCCGCCGCAGCCTGGAGCGCCGCCGCGTCGAGCGGACGGCAGAACGCCCACTCGTAGGGGTGCCGGAAGGGCGACCGAGCCGCCGCATCGCAGCCGACGACGTAGCGATATCGCCGGGTCCGTGCGTCGCGACGGGCATGGAACCCTGCGGGGGCCGGACCGACACGCCGTACCCAGACGTCGGGCGGCAACAGCGCGTTCATCGCGCGGTGCAGTTCGGCTTCGGACCACCCCCGCCGCGTCGCGAAACTGATGACCTGACCCAGCGCATGCACGCCGGCATCCGTGCGGCCGGCGGCGTGCGTCACGACGCGGGCGCCATCGAGCCGCTCGAGCGCGCCCTCGACTTCGCCCTGGACCGTGCGATCGGAAGCCTGCCGCTGCCAGCCGGCAAACCCGAGGCCGGCGTACTGCAGGACCGCAAACCAGGTCTGCTCGCTCATCGCCGGGGAATGTAGGGCAGCGGTCTGTCTAGTCACAAGCAGGACAACGGCTTGCGCGGTTGACACCGGCACCGGAAGGCGTACGATTCGCCCCAATGTCCCCGGATTCCGACGCTGGAGCCACGCGCGATCCCCTCATCGCGGCACTCGCCGCGCTCGCGCACGGGCAGCGCGTCGGAGAGGCGCTGGTAGCGGAGGCCATCGCCCAGCTGGTGAGCGGCGACGCGCCTCCCGAGCGTGCCGCGGCGTTCCTCATGGGGCTCCGTGTGCAGGGTGAGCAGGGCCCGGAGATCGCGGGGGCGGCGCGGGCCCTGCGCGCCGCGATGCACCCGGTTGCCGTGCCCGACGCGGACGCGCTGGTGGATACGGCGGGCACCGGCGGTGGCCGCGTCGGCACCTTCAACGTGAGCACCGCCGCGGCGTTCGTGGCCGCCGGCGCGGGAGCGCGGGTGGCCAAGCACGGCAACCGCTCCTACACCTCGCGCTGCGGTTCCGCGGACGTCCTCGAGGCCCTCGGGATCGACCTTGCCGCCCAGGCGAGTCAGGCCGCCCGCGTGCTGCGCGACGTGGGGATGGTGTTCCTGTTCGCCCCGGCGTTCCATCCGGCCATGCGCTTCGTGGCCCCCGTCCGCCGCGCGATTGCCGTCCCGACGGTGATGAACCTGGTGGGTCCGCTCGTGAACCCCGCGGGCGTGCGCCGTCAGGTGGTGGGTGTCGCCGACCTCGGCCGCGCGCCCGTCATCGCCGACGCCCTGCGGCGGCTTGGCACCACGCACGGCCTGGTGGTGCACGGGGAAGTGGGCATGGACGAGATCTCGCCCCAGGGGCCGACACGGGTGTGGGAAGTTCGCGGGGACGAGATGCGCACCTGGTCGATCGCGCCGGCGGACTTTGGCCTTGCCTGCGACGACGTGACGGCGCTCGCGGGTGGAGAGCCTGCCCAGAACGCCGCCCGGATCGAAGCGCTGCTCCGCGCGCCGCGGAACGACCCGGCGGGGCGAGCCGCCACGGTGCTGAACGCCGGCGCCGCCCTGTACGTGGCTGGGTTGGCCGGGACGCTGGCGGACGGGATGGCTCGGGCCTCCACCGCCCTGGCCGACGGCTCGGGATGGCGCGTGCTCGAGGCCCTCCGCCGGGCGTCGCCGATCAGTACCGGCGGATGACCCCCACGACCACCCCCTGGACCAGCAGGTCGTCTTCGTGGACGCGGATGGGCTGCATGCGCTCGTTGGACGGCTGCAGGCGCACCCAACCATCGGCCTCCCGGTACAGCCGCTTGACGGTGGCCGACGTGCCGTGCACGAGCGCGATCACCATCTGTCCGTTGTCGGCGGCCTGCCGGTTGTGCACGACCACGTAGTCGCCGTCGTCGATGTGGTCGTCGATCATGGACTGGCCCCGCACCCGCAGCACATAGGAGGAACCCCGGCGCGGGATCAGGTCGTTCGGGACCGAGATCGTCTCGGGCTGTGAGAGCGCCTCGATGGGCTCCCCGGCGGCGACCAGTCCGAGGAGCGGAAGCTCGGTGGCCCCGGTCTGTCCAGGCACCGGGAGCAGTTCGATCGCGCGGCTTTCGTTGTGGGCGCGCCTGATGTATCCCTTGCGCTCGAGATTGGTCAGGTGCTCGTGGACCGTGGCCAGGGAACTGAACGAGAAAGTCTCCGCGATTTCCTCGAACGAGGGAGCGTAACCGTTCGTCCTGATATAGTTTTGCAGGTGGTCGAGGATCTGCTTCTGCCGGCGGGTCAGTGGCATGGTCGGCTCCCAGCGGGACGTACCGAACGAATACCGAATGCGCCCAGTCTAACCCGAAGGCGACCCGAAGCACAAGAGCGGCATGGCCCATCTCCCGGACATCCTGGCCTCCACCCGCCTCCGCGTCCGTGCGTTACGGGGTGAGCGGGAGGCGCTCGAGCGGGCGGCGTCCACGGCGCCCGCTCCTCCCGCCTGGCCGCGCTCCGCGTCGGGGAGCCACGTCGCGGTGATCGCGGAGGTGAAGCGGCGCTCCCCATCGGCCGGTGCCATCGCGCCCGGGCTCGACCCGGGGCGGCTGGCCGCGGCCTACGCCGCGGGAGGCGCCGCCGCCATCTCCGTCCTCACGGAGGGATCGTTCTTCGGCGGGTCGCTCGATGACCTCGCCGCGGTCCGTCAGTCCGTCCGGCTGCCGGTGCTGCGCAAGGATTTCCTGATCGACCCGGTGCAGCTGCACGAGTCCCGCGCGGCCGGCGCCAGCGCGGTGCTCCTGATCGTTCGGGCCCTCGATCATGGGCTGCTGCGAGAACTGTCGGCGCTGGCTCGTGCGCTCGGGCTCGCCCGGCTCGTCGAAGTGCACACCGCGGCCGAACTCGATCTCGCCGCGGCGCTCGACCCCGAGGCAATCGGTGTGAACAGCCGGGATCTGGACACGTTCGCCGTGTTCCTGGACGGCATCGCCCCACTCCTCCAAGCCGTTCCGGGCCACGTCCTCGCGGTGGCGGAATCGGGGATTGGCGGCTCGGATGACGTGGCGCGGGTGGCCGCGTGGGGTGCCGACGCGGTGCTGGTGGGGGCGGCGGTAGCGCGCGCGGGCGATCCGACGCGTGCGGTGGCTGCGCTGGCGGGAGTGCCCCGCCGCGGGCGGGCCGCCGCGTGACCGCGGTGATGGGCGCCCCAGCCGGTCGATTCGGCCCCTACGGCGGCCGCTACGTGCCCGAGACATTGGTGGCGGCGCTCGATGCGCTGGCCACGATGTACGACGCGCTTCGCGCCGACCCCGCCTTCCGCGCCGAAGTGGACGAGATGCTGCGGAACTTTGCCGGCCGGCC
>DAINBS010000288.1:0-4265 GCA_036732805.1 Gemmatimonadales bacterium
CGCAATGGGAGCTGTTCGCCCGGGTGGTGCGCGAGCGCAATCCGCGGCGCATCGCGGTCAACATCTCCCGCGACCACAACTTCGCGGACGGACTGTCGGCCGGTGAGTGGGAGCAGATGCAGGAGGCGCTGGGGCCGGAGCTCCGCCCCCGGGTCGTGCGGAACGAGCGGCTCGCGATCGACTACCTCGCGCTCCGCGTGCCCGAGATGCTGCCCACCTTCCGGCGGATGCAGCAGCTGGCGCACGAGATCATCGCCACGGCGTTCTCGAACGCCGTGATCACGCCCGGAACGACCACCACGGACGACGTGGTCTGGTGGATGCGGCAGCGCCTGGCCGATCTCGGGCTCGACACCTGGTTCCAGCCCAGTGTGGACGTGCAGCGCCGCGGCGTGGTCATGCAGGACTCCGCGGCTCCGGTCATCCGGCGCGGCGACGTGCTGCACTGCGACTTCGGGATCACGGCTCTCGGGCTCAACACCGACACGCAGCACATGGGCTACGTGCTGCGCGAGGGGGAGACGGGGCCGCCGCCGGGGCTCCAGGCGGCGCTCGCCGCCAGCAACCGGCTCCAGGACATCGCGATGGCGGAGATGCGGCCGGGGCGGACCGGCAACGACGCGCTCTCCACGACGCTCGCGCGGATGCGCACGGACGGGATCGACGGCACCGTGTACAGCCACCCGGTGGGAGACCATGGGCACGGCGCCGGGCCGCTCATTGGCATGTGGGACCGGCAGGACGGGGTCCCCGGCCGCGGTGACGTGCCGATGCTGGCCGGCACGTGGTTCTCGATCGAGCTCCAGGCGGCCACCCGGGTTCCCGAGTGGGACGACCAGCTCGTCCGCTCGATGCAGGAGGAGGATGTCGAAATAGGCGTGGACGGACAGGTGCGCTGGATCCTGGAGCGGCAGACCGCCTTCCACCTCGTCCGCTGACCCCGCGCTCAGGCCGCCCGTGACCACCATCCACGACCTGCCGACGCCGGCGCTCCTGCTCGACGCCCGCCGCGTGGGGCGCAACATCGCAGGGATGGCCGATCGGTGCCGCGGGCTGGGAGTCGCCCTGCGGCCGCACCTCAAGACCCACAAGTGCGTCGAAGTCGCCAGGCAGCAGCGGGATCAGGGCGCGCGCGGCGTCACCGTCTCCACGCTCGCGGAGGCGGCCGTGTTCGCGGATCACGGGTTTGACGACATCACCTGGGCCTTCCCGGTCGTGCTGGGGCGGATTCCCGAAGCGCGTGCGCTGGCCGAGCGCGTCACGCTCCGCCTGTTCGTGGACGGCCCCGAGGCGGTGGACACCCTGGAGCGCGCGGACTTTCCCTTTCACGTCTGGATCAAGATCGACTGCGGCTATCATCGGGCCGGGATGGACCCCTCGGCTCCCGCCACACTGGCCCTGGCCCGCCGCATCGCGGCGTCACGGCGGCTCACGCTCGACGGGATCGCCACCCATTCGGGGCACGCGTATCATGAGTCCGGGTGCACGCGGATTCGCGTCGCGGCCGAGCAGGAGCGGCGGACCGTGGCCACCCTGCGGGCGCGCCTCGCCGACGAGGGAGTCTCCGTGGAGGCTTCGGTGGGCTCGACCCCGGCCATGGCGTGCGTGCAGGACCTCGAGGGAGCTACCGAGGCGCGGCCCGGCAACTACGTGTTCTACGACGCGATGCAGGTGGCCCTCGGGGTATGCGATCCCGCCGACTGTGGCGTCACCGTGCTGGCCAGCGTCGTGTCCAGCCAGCCGAATGCGGCCCACTGCATCGTGGATGCCGGGGCGCTCGCGCTCTCCAAGGACGCCGGCCATCCGGGGCCCGCGCCCGCCATGGGGTGGCTGTTCGACGACTACGAGGCCGCGACGCTCCGCGCGGACGCGCACCTCACGGCGCTGAGCCAGGAACACGGCACGGTGTCCCGTGCGTTCCCGGTCGGGACCCGCGTGCGCATCCTGCCGAACCACTCCTGCCTCACGGTGGCCTGCTTCGACGAGTACTGCGTGGTCGACGGTGAGACGGTCGTCGACCGCTGGAAGATCTGGCGCCGGCGCTGAGGCCTACGCAGTGGCCCGGCGGCGGCGCGATTCCAGCTCCGCGACGACCGCGCTGAGCGGCACCTCGCGGGCGGCCAGCTCCACCAGGACGTGGTACAGCAGGTCCGCGGCCTCCCAGCGCACCTGGGCATACGTCCCGGCCTCCACCAGCTCGTTGGCTTCCTCGAGCACCTTCGCTCCGCGCGCGACGGCGTCACCCAGCAGCAGCTTCGTGTAGCTGCCGTCCTCGGCGGCGGCCGCGCGCTCCGCGATCACCCACTCGAGCCCGTGCAGCGAGAACGGACGCTCGCCGAAGCACGAGGCCGTGCCGAGGTGACAGGCCGGGCCCGTGGGCTCGACCAGGAACAGGAGCGCATCGCGGTCGCAGTCGGCCTCGACCCGGACCAGCCGCTGGGTGTTGCCGGATTGCTCGCCCTTCCGCCACCGTCCCCGCTGGCGGGACCAGAGAATCACGTCGCCGGTTTCCACGGCCTCCGTCAGCGTGTCGCGGGTGGAATGCGCGAGCATCAGCACGCGGCCATCCCGGGCATCCTGCACCACGGTGGGCACGCGTTCGTTGTCCTTGCCGAAGTCCATCACCGCCGCCATGGCGTCGCCCAGCCGGATCGTTCCCTTGTAGAGCGCCATGCCCACCTGGAGATCCACGCCCAGGCGGTCGAGCACGACGATCTCGTCCACCGACCGGACCCCGCCCGCGGCGGTGACCGGCTTGTCCACCGCTTCGCGCAGCGACGTGACGCGCGCGACGTCGAGACCTGTTTCCGTCCCCTCGCGCTCCACCACGGTGTACAGGAACCCGCTCACGTACGGCTCGAGGCGTCGCGCGCGCTCGATGGGGCCCTCGTCGAGCCGCCGCCGCCAGCCGCGGTCCACCACCCGGTCTTCCCGGCTGTCCACGGCCGCGATGACGCGCCCGGTGGGGAACTGCTCCAGGAACTCGGGCTCGGCCCGCGTGCCGACGATGATCCGGCGCGCGCCGGCCCGCAGCAGCCGCTGCCCGCGCTCGAGGTCGCGGATGCCGCCGCCCACGCGGCACGGGGCGATGGCGCACATCTCCTCGATCAGGGCCAGGTTGTCACCGGTCCCGCGCGCCGCGTCGAGATCGATCACGGCGACCTCGCCCACCCGCCCGAACCGGCGCACGAGATCCCGGGGGTCCTCCTCCGCGACCAGCTCGAGCTCCTCGCCCTGCCGCAGCTGGACGGCCCGCCCCTTCACCAGGTCGATGCTCGGAATCAACACGGCCGCACCTCCACTCCATGGTCCCGCATGTATTGCTCGACGTCGGCCACCGGCCACGAGCCGTCGTGGAATATGCCAGCGCCGAGGGCCGCCTGGGTCGCTGCACATTGTGGCCGCGGCCGGGGAAGCCGTCAACCGGGCGCGTGACGCGGGACCGTCTGCTGGGGTATAGTCCGTGGACTCACCACCGGACGCTCACATGCGCCGCTGCCTTGCCGCCTTCGCCCTGCTCGCCGCCGCGTGTACCGGCGGACCCGCCACCGAACCCCTCACCGAGCTGCCCCGGCCGCTGACCGACGCGGAAGCGGCGCTGATTGCCGCGGATAATGCCTTCGCTTTCCGGCTCCTGAACCGCATTGCGGCCACGGAGGAGGCCCCGAACCTGTTCATCTCGCCGCTTTCGGTGGGCATGGCGCTGGGGATGGCGTACAACGGGGCGGCCGGCGGGACGCAGGAGGCCATGGCGGCGACACTCGGCCTCGAGGGGCTGAGCCTCGACGAGGTGAACGCGGGTTACCGGAGCGTGATCGACCTGCTCCGCGGCCTCGACCCCACCGTCGAATTCACGATCGCGAACTCCATCTGGCACCGGCTCGAGATCACCCTGGCGCCCACGTTCCTCGAGCGGACCGCCACGTATTTCGACGCCACTGTGCAGGGCCTCGACTTCGGGAGCCCGGCGGCCGCCGAGACGATCAATGCCTGGGTGAGCGAGCAGACCCAGGGACGCATCGACGAGATCGTGACGCCTCCGATTCCCGAGGAGACCATCGCGTACCTCGTGAACGCGATCTACTTCAAGGGCGACTGGACGTACCAGTTCGACCGCGACCGCACCAGCAACGGACCGTTCCTCCGGCCCGATGGCGGCACGAGCACCGTTCCGCTGATGCACTCGTCCGAGCCGATTCCCTTGCGGCTGGCGTACGACGGAGAGGTCACGATCGGAGACCTGGCGTACGGGGGCGGCGCGTATC
>DAINBS010000289.1:0-4227 GCA_036732805.1 Gemmatimonadales bacterium
TCACGGCTAACGGCTAACGGCCAACGGCTCACGGCCAACGGCTCACGGCTAACGGCCAACGGCTCACGGCCAACGGCCAACGGCTCACGGCTCACGGCTAACGGTCTAGAATCGGATCGGGATCGGCGCGAACGTCACGATGAACAGCGCCACCGATGCCCAGCCGAGCGGCACCCGGTTGCCGGGGATCGGGCGGCGCGCTTCCAGGACCTGGGGGTGGGCCAGGCGCCCGCCGCCGAGGATGAGCGCGAGGACGGCCCACACCCACCACGGCCAGAACCACTGCCCCAGGATCACGAGGCCCAGCCACGTGATGACGGCAGCGATGCGCTGCCGCCGACCGAGCAGGGCGTAGAGGATGTGACCGCCGTCGAGTTGCCCGAGCGGGAGGAGATTGAGCGCGGTCACCAGCATCCCGATCCACCCCGCCACGGCAATCGGGTGCAGCACCACCGTCCCCTCGCCGAGGAACGCGTGACGGAGACCCCATGTGATGATCGAGTCTCCCACGAGCAGGTTCGTTCCGGCGAGCTGGATGACCATGGGGGAGTCGAAGGCCCCTGGCGCGGTGAGCCAGGACTGCTGCAGCCCCACGACCAGCATGAGCAGGGCCACCCCGAACCCCACCCACGGTCCCGCCGCACCGACATCCATGAGCTGGCGCCGGTCGATGACCGGGCTCCGCAGCCGGATGAACGCCCCGAACGTCCCGATGAAGTTGAACTCGATCGGCGCCGGCAGGAAATAGGGCGGCGATGCGTTGATCCCGTACCGCTTGGCGGTGAGGTAGTGCCCCATTTCGTGGGACAGGAGGATCCCCATCAGGGCCATGGCGAAGGGGACGCCGCGCAACCCAACCCCGAACCAGGCTGTGAGGTTGCCTGCGATGTCGCGCCAGTCGCCGCGCAGGGACGGGAGCGTGTGGGCCGGGCCGCCGAGCAGCAGTGCCCCACCGAGCTGCACGGTGAGGAACGTCCCCAGGAATAGTGCGGCGTGGAGCACCCATCGCTCGGGGCGCGGGGGCGCCGTGGCCCGCACCAGCACCAGGCGCCCGGCGTCACCGCCGGTTGCCCAGTAGTGGACCCCCGGCCACGCGGCCAGGGCCTCGCGGAGGGCCGGCGACGGCCCGCGGTGCTCGGGCCGCACGACCGCCTCGACGATCTCACGGTCCCGCACGACCGTGGTCCGCCAGTGTGAGAGCATCTCCGGGGGGATCATCATCCCTCTTGACGCCTTTGTGCCCGGGCCCGATATTGATGGGACTTCACAACTTAGACCCCCAACCCCACGTCCGCAGGCCTCGCCCCCGTCAACCGGGGTTCGCATTTCACGGACCGAGGTCCGTCGCAGCGTCCCCACCCCGCATGGAGTCCCGCCGTGGACATCGCTGAACTGAAGAGGAAATCCGTCGCGGAGCTGCACGCGATGGCCGAGGAGTTGAACATCACCAACTACTCGGGCATGCGCAAGCAAGATCTGATCTTCCGGATCGAGCAGTCCCTGCTCGACGCCGAAACGGTCCTGCGCGGGGAGGGAGTACTCGAGATCCTGCCTGAAGGGTACGGGTTCCTGCGCAGCCAGGACTGGAGCTACCTCTACGGGCCCGATGACATCTACGTGAGCCCGAGCCAGATCAAGCGGTTCGACCTGCGGACGGGCGACACGATCCTCGGCCAGGTCCGTCCGCCCAAGGAAGGCGAGCGGTACCTCGCCCTGCTCAAGGTCGAGCAGGTGAACTTCGAGGAGCCCGACCTGGCCAAGCACCGGATCGCGTTCGACAACCTCCGGCCGCGCTATCCGGACCGGCGGATCCGGCTCGAGCGGAAGGACTCCGACCTGGCCGTCCGCGTCATCGACATGCTCTCGCCGATCGGCTTCGGCCAGCGCGGCCTGATCGTTGCCCCGCCCAAGGCCGGCAAGACGATCCTGCTCCAGAAGATCGCGAACTCCATCACGGAGAATCACCCCGAGGCGACGCTCATCGTGCTGCTGATCGACGAGCGGCCCGAGGAAGTGACGGACATGGAGGAGAACGTCAAGGCGGAGGTGATCTCCTCGACGTTCGACGAGCCGGCGGACCGCCACGTGCAGGTGGCCGACATGGTGATCGAGAAGGCGCGGCGGCTGGTGGAGCATGGCAAGGACGTGATCATCCTGCTCGACTCGATCACGCGGCTCGCGCGGGCGCACAACGTGGTGATCCCGCACTCGGGCAAGATCCTCTCGGGCGGCGTGGACGCGAACGCGCTGCAGAAGCCCAAGCGGTTCTTCGGCGCCGCCCGCAACATCGAGGGCGGCGGATCGCTCACCATCATCGCCACCGCGCTGATCGAGACCGGCAGCCGGATGGACGAGGTGATCTTCGAGGAGTTCAAGGGCACGGGCAACATGGAGCTCGTGCTGGACCGCAAGATCTCCGACCGGCGGGTGTATCCGGCCATCGACGTCCAGCGCACCTCGACGCGCAAGGAAGAGCTCCTGCTCGACAAGGAGGAGCTCAACAAGGTCTACCTGCTGCGCAACTTCCTGGCCGACATGCCCACCGTCGAGGCGATCGAGTTCCTGCTCGAGCGCATGAAGCGCACGAAGACGAACAAGGAGTTCTTCGCGAGCATGCAGCAGTGATGGTGAAGGCGAGGGCTCCATCGCTCCATCCCTCCATCCCTCCAACCGGCCGCCTGCTCGCCGTCGACTGGGGCACCAAGCGCATCGGCCTTGCCGTCACGGATCCCACGCGCACGATCGCGCAGCCGCTCGCGACGCTGACGCGGCGTGCGGGGCGGCGGTTCCCGATGCGGCAGCTGCGTCCGTACCTGGACGAGTTCCGCCCCGTGGGGATCATCGTGGGCCTGCCCCTCACCCCGGAGGGCACGGAAGAGGCGGCCGCCGCGGCGGCCCGCGAGGTCGCGGGCCTCATCGCCGAGAAGACGGGGCTTCCCGTCGTGCTGTTCGACGAGCGGCTGACCACCGCGCGCGCCGCCGAAGCCGACGCCGTGGGGGGACGGGTGGATCGGGACCAGCGCGCGGCCGCGGTCCTGCTCCAGACCTACCTGGAAGGGCAGCGCCGGTGAGGGTCGCCCGCGCCGGGCTTCTCGTGGCGGCCCTTGCGGCGGGGGCGGGTGCCTGCGCCGCGCCGCCCCCCGCGGGCGAGCCCGTTCGCGTCACGATCCCGCGGGGAGCGTCCCTGACCGCGGTGGCCGACACGCTGCACGCCTACGGGATCGTCCGGTCCCCGCGGCGGTTCCGGCTCTACGCCACCGTGATGGGCCGCGACCGGGCCATCCAGGCGGGGATCTACGACCTGCATCGCGACCGGCCGGTGAGGGAAGTGCTGGCGGCGCTGGTCTCGGGGCGGGCAGCGTTCCAGCGCCTCGTGATTCCCGAAGGGCTGATGCTGTCCGAGATCGCGGCGGAGGTCGAGCGGCAGCTCGGCATCCCGGCCGACACGTTCCTGGCCGCGGCCCGCGACCCCGCGCTGCTCGCCCGGGTGGCGTCCGGAGCGGGAACGCTCGAGGGGTATCTCTACCCGAGCACGTACTTCGTCCCGCTTCCGGCCACCGCGCCCGCCATCGCGGCGCAGATGGTGGGGCAGTTCGAGGCAGCCTGGCAGCCCTCGTGGAACGCCAGGCTCGACAGCCTGGGCATGACGCGGCACGCGCTCGTGACGCTGGCCTCGATCATCGAAGGCGAGGTGCGGCGGGGCCGCGACCGGCCGTTCGTATCGTCCGTGTATCACAACCGCCTGCGCGCCGGCTGGCGTCTGCAGGCGGACCCGACGGTGATCTACGCGTTGGGACGCCGGCGGCGGCTGTACGAGAAGGACTATCTCTACGCGTCCCCGTACAACACCTATCTCATCGATGGCCTGCCGCCCGGTCCCGTCGGCCAGCCGTCAGCGGCGAGCATGGAAGCCGCCCTCTACCCCGCGGAGACCGGCTTCTTCTTCCTGGTGGCGCGTGCCGACGGTCATCACATCTTCTCGCGCACGCTCGGGGAGCATCGCGCCGCGGTCAATAGCATCAGGAACGGCGGCGGACGCTAGTGCCGATCCAACTTGTTCCACCTACGGATTCGCCTGGGGCGATCCCTAGGCCAAACAAGTTGGATCGGCACTAGCCGCCACGGCGCGCGAGCGCAGCGTCCACGGCCCCGCGCAGGCGGCGGGCCGCCGCCTCGACGTCTGGAGCACCGAACACCGCGCTGATGACCGCGACGCCGGAGGCTCCG
>DAINBS010000290.1:0-4187 GCA_036732805.1 Gemmatimonadales bacterium
GTCCTCGATGACGGAGGTGCGCTGCGCGAGGAAGTCCTTGGCGTAGTGCGGATTGCTGAGGGCCTCGTCGAGGTCGAGCTGCAGCACGTCTCCGGTGAGGAGGCGCCGGTGGCCGAGGGCCTGGTACCGGCGGAAGTGGACGTCCCCGATCTCGGTCTCCGTTTCGGCCACGAGGGCGCCGTCGCCGCGCTGGCGCGCGGTCTCGAGCGCGCGGTTGAACAGGCGTCGCGCCTCCAGCCGGCCGACCCCCTGCTTGAGGCGCAGGCGGCCAAGTTCCAGGAAATAGGCGGGGTTGCCGCGGTCGATCCGGATGGCCCGCTCGAGGGCCCCCTCGGCCGCGCGCCGCTTGAACATGTCCCCGATGGAGGTCCCGGCCTGTCGGGCGAGCAGCATCCCGCGTCGGTAATGCGCCTCGGCGAGCGAGGGGGCGATCCGCGTGGCCTCCTCGAGGGTGCGCAGCGCGGCACCGGTATCGCCCCGCCCGGCCAGCTGGACGGCGTCCGCCACCAGGCGGCTGGCGCGCGCAACGGCGTCGTCGGCCTGCTGCGCCGGGAGGCCGGTTGGGGCACCGAGGGCGAGGGCGACAACCACCAGGGCGGCAGGGCGGGGGGGCTTGCGGGCTGCAGCCATGTTCTGCACTATAGCCCTTCCCGGGCGGCGGCGCTATCAGCGGGCGGCCGGCGCCGGTGTGAGGCGTCCCCGGGGTCTTGCGGGTCCGGAAGTGGGCCCGTAGGTTGGGGATCAGCGGTCAGCGCGGCGCCCGGCGGTTGGCGCGCGCGGGGGGCCTTGCCCCTTCCTTCCTGAAGTCCTGTGGCGCGGTCCGCGCCATGGCTTGATAGCAGGTTCGTTGGTGAGGTGCCGACACCCCCACCGGGTGAAGGGAGGGGTAGTCGGTCATGCGCCGGCTGATGCGGGCCGGCGCCCTGACTCGCGGAGGGAGGAGCGTAGCGATTCCTGTTCGTCGGCTTTCCATTGTCTCCTGCGTTTCATCCAAGGAGAAGCAACCTATGCGCGCAATGTCCCGCCTCCTGGCTGGGCTTGCGGTGTTTGTGCTGTTCGCGGCGGCGGTGCCGACCGCGGAAGCCCAGACCGGCAAGCTCACCGGCGTCGTCATGGACGCCCAATCCGGCGTGCCCCTCGAGGGCGCCCAGCTGATCCTCCAGGGCACCGGTATCACCGCCCTGACGGGATCGAACGGCCGGTACTTCCTGGTGAACGTGCCGCCCGGCACCTACACGCTGCTGGTGCGGCGAATCGGCTACACGTCCGCCGAGGTCCGGAACGTCTTCATCCAGATTGACGTGACCCGGACGGTGGACGTCGAGCTGTCGCCCACCGGAGCCATCGGCGTCGAGGAGATCGTCGTATCCGCCGAAGAGGTGCCGTTGGTGCAGCCCGGTGTCACGGGTACCACCAACAACATCCGGGCGGAGGAAATCACGGCACTCCCGGTGACGAACATCGCGGGGGTCCTGGCCCTGCAGCAGGGGTTCATCCAGATCCCGCAGAACACCGACATCATCTCGTTCAGCGAGTCGCGCCGGAACCCGATCACCCCCATCCGCATCCGGGGCGGCCGTGGTGGCGAGACGCTGTCGCTGATCGACGGGGTGCCGATCAACAACTTCGTCTACGGCGGTCCCGCGTTCGACATCACGAACGAGGCGATCGAGCAGGTGGACTTCCAGCGCGGCGGGTTCGAGCCGCAGTACGGCAACGCGCTGTCGGGCATCATCAACATCGCGACGCGCGAGGGCGGCACGAACATCGCCGGCGCGATGAGCTATCAGACGTCGGCCATCGGCGGCGCGCTGGGCAACCGGTCCGACGAGCTGCTCGACTACGATCTGTTCCAGGGCTACCTGTCGGGGCCCATCCCGGGTACGGGCCAGCGGCTGCGGTTCATGGCCGCCGGGCGCATCCAGACCGGGGCGGATCGGGTGCTCAAGTTCGACGACGACGTGAACCGGGCGGCGGGGTTCCTGCCTGACCGCGATCCCAATCTCGCGGCGCCCACCGCGCTGGACCTGTTCCCCGGCTGGCGGGCGTTCGGCTATAACAACGTGCGGGACCTCACCGGCAAGCTGACGTACTACTTCACCCCCACAGCCAAGCTGAGCGTCACGGGCATCCGGTACGAGGGCCAGCGGCTGCCGTTCGACTTCGGCTTCCTGCAGATGGGGTTCTATCCGCTCGACGCGCCGGCGGTCCAGAACTATGAAGACTCGCTGGACGTCGGCATCTGGGGCGGGACGGGTGTGCCGCAGCAGCCGTCGGACGTCGGCGGCCAGGGCGGCCCGATGGACGTGGTGCAGGGCTCGCTGTACGCGCAGCGGACGCTGTTCTCCGTCAAGTGGGACCACACGATGGGGCGGTGGGCCTACAAGGCGCGGGGCGGCCGGTTCGACCAGCAGCGCACGACCTGCAGCGTGTGGCAGGGGCTCTGCCTGGGCCGCAAGATGGCGGACCTGAACTTCCTCGAGGCGTCGTTCGTCGGGACCGGCATCACGAACAGCGCCACCGACGGTACGGAGACCATCTACGGCGGCGAGCACCTGATCACGACGTCCTTCGGGGCCGACGTGCAGGGGCAGGTGACGGACCATCACCAGCTGCAGTTTGGCGGCGCCCTGAACCTCCACGACCTGACGTTCCAGGAGTGGGTGAACGTCGGGACGAACGAAGTGTTCATCATCCCGAAGTACTACGAGGCCAGCCCGTGGGAAGCCGCGGCGTACGTGCAGGACAAAATCGAATACGACTTCCTGACGGTGAAGCTCGGGATGCGGTTCGACTGGGGCAAGGCGGGCGGGTTTTTCTTCACGAACCCGCGCGATCCCACGAACGGGACCACGGCGCGTGAGATCTGCAACGCCAACCCGGACGACTACCGCTACACGGATCCGGGCACGAACGAGACGTTCACGGGGTTCCTGGCCTGCGCGCTCGACCGCAACCTGCTGGCGCAGGCGACGGCGGCGGCCCAGGGGGATGACTTCCAGGAATCGGGCACGCGGACGCAGTTCAGCCCCCGCATCGGGGTGAGCTTCCCGCTGTCCGAGCAGTCGATGGTGTTCTTCAACTTCGGCCGCTACAGCCAGAACCCGCTGTACAACAACGTGTACACCAACACGGGCATCGGGACGGTGGCGGGCGACGAGCTGGGCGTGTGCGACAGCACCGCGGTGGTGCCCGGCACGACCCAGTGCTACCCGATCCTCACGAACATCTGGGGCGAGACGCCGTTCCTCGGCAACCCCGACCTGCTGATCGAGAAGACGACGGCCTACGAGGTCGGCTTCGCGACGGAGCTGGGCGGGCAGTATGCCCTGCAGCTCGCGGCGTTCTCCAAGGACCAGTTCGGCCTCACGGGCACGCGGCCGGGCGGGCAGTCGGCGACGGGCGTGTCGTACTTCGACGTCGGCGCCACCTACGGCGACGCGACGTACAACTACTTCGTGATGATCAACCAGGACTTCCAGACGGTGCGCGGCATCGAGATGCAGGTCCGGCGCCGGCTGTTCAATTACTGGGGGTTCAACGTCAACGTCGGGTTCCAGCAGGCCACCACGAACGCGTCGGCGCCGGACCGTGAGTACGAGCGCCAGGACACCGAGGGCGACCCGCAGAACCTGAAGGAAATCCGGTCGGAAATCGACATTCCGCTCACGTTCAATGCGTCGCTGTTCTTCCGGGTCGGGAACGAGCGCGTGTTCAGCAGCGGGCTCGCGGACGCGATCGTGCGGAACCTGAGCGCCACCGTGACGGCCCAGGCGCGCAGCGGCTTCCCCTACACCCCGACGCTCACGTTCCAGGGCACCGGGAACAACGGGCAGCTCGAGCGCAACAGCGGCCGGATGCCCGCGGTGTTCACGGTGGACCTGAATGCCAGCAAGGACTTCTGGCTGAGCAACCTGCAGTGGGGCGTGTTCCTGCGGGTGAGCAACCTGTTTGACTCGCAGTACTGCACCTCGGTCTACCCCACCACCGGCAACTGCGACGGCGGCACCGTCGACCAGGACCGGCGGCGGAACGGGAATACGCAAACCGGCGGCTCGACCACGTTCTTCAACCGCGCGGACTTCTATGGAGCCCGGCGGTCGTTCAACTTCGGCGCGCGGCTGAGCTTCTGATGACACGGGGCGGGCGTTCTCCACAACGGGGGACGCCCGCCGCGCCGCCGCGCT
>DAINBS010000291.1:0-4181 GCA_036732805.1 Gemmatimonadales bacterium
GTCGTTGAACCACTTCACGGTTCCCTTGACTCGCATACTGCCGAACTCCTTGTGCTGTGCTGATGTTCGTCGGAGTCCGGGGTGACCGTCCTGGCCAACGCGCATCATGCTTCCGCGGTGCAAGCCCCCGCGTGGGCTGCCGGCGCTCCGCCGGCAAAACGAACAAGGACCCGATCGTGCGACCAGGTCCTCAATCATCACTGGTACGATGGCGCACCATCTTCGGGCGCCTCACGCTTCACGATGATATTTACCCGGTTGCGGCGCAAAACGCCAGTGCCGGAACCGAATTCGCCGGCCGTCCCGCTCCGGCCGACCTGACCGAACGCGCCTCAGCGTACGACGACGAGCGGCCGGCTGATAGCGCGCGCGGCCGCCTCCGGCTCCACGCCAGGCATCACGAAGTACCGCGCCTCGAACGGCCCGTCCTGTCCCGCCCGGTAGTTCGTCTCCCAGTAGTTGTTCATGACGTACGACCAGACCGTCCCTGAAGGCTCGGCCCGCTCGCGCCAGCCCGTCACGATCGGATCGGACCCCAGGGCGCCGACCTGGAGCATGGGCACCTCCAGCGTGGTCAACACCACGTTGCCCGCCGCGTCATCCGCCCCCAGCCGCAGCTCGATCCAGCTCCGCGCGTTGAAGTAGTTCCGATTGGCGCCCGGGAGCTGCTCCCGCTCGAGCGCGAACGATCCGCCGGGAATACTGATGCGCACGTCGTCCGGCTCCATCGCGAAGGCGAACCGGTACAACACCGCCTCCGGGTCGTAGACGAGTCGCTTGTCCATCCGCACGACGATCTCCACGCGCGGGAGTCCTTCCACTAGCACGACCTCCGTCTCGATCCCGTCGGTCCCGGGCGCGGCCGCGCGCCAGACGAGAGACCGCACGAGTGGCCCGTCCTCGCCGGCCACCCTGGTCCCCGGTCCGGCCGGAACGGCGTCGGCGGGATCGCGACCTGGCACGTACGTGTACACGGCCAGCCCGCCCTCGTCTCCCTGCGCCACCAACTCCCGGCCCGTGGTCTTGTCCACGACCGACGCGATCCGCCCACGCTGTGGGTCTACGACCACCCGGAACCGTTCCGTCTCCGCCGAATCACTCGGCGCACCAACGGAGCGGCGACCGCTTCCCTCCCGTACGCGATACGACCGGTATCCTCTGGCCGGGACATCCCGTGCGAGAAACGCCAGCCGGCCGTCGCGGAGCACCTGGCTCGGCACCGCGCGGCCGCGATCGTCCTGCACGGCGGCGCCGCCCGGAAGCGCGACGAGGTCCGTGCGAGGCTCCACGGTGGTGTTCCAGACCTCGAGCGTGCCGGACGGGCCCCGGGCGCGTCGCCGCCCCAGCAGCTCCTCGCGCAGCCGGGCCGCCAGCAATGCCGCCGAATCCGCGAACGACTTCTTCCGCGCCCACTGCGCCAGGACCGGAGCCACCTCCGGCTCGCCGATGCTGTTCCACGCCCCCCACGTGTGCTCGTAGTAGAGGAGCACGTGCTTCCACGCCAGCGCGAGCGTGTCCGCCGGCAGCTCGGCCCCCCAGAGCGCCGCCAGGTCCTCGGTCTGCTGCAGCGCCTCGGCGGTGCGCCGGACGTCCGCCGTCTCTCGTGCGGTGGACTGGACGCCATCCTCCCAGTGGCCGGTGAGATCGCCGCGCAGGGCAGGGAGCGACGCGCCGTACTTTGCCTCGAACGCCCGGAACGCCTGGGGCACGCTCGAGATGACGAGTCGCGGCGAGGCGTAGCGTTCGTTCCAGTCCCGGACGGCCTCGGGGAGCAGCGGGTCCGGAGGGCCGTTGTCGGAGCCGATGTTGTAGCGGAGGACGGTGAGATCGAAGGGGTAGGCGCTCGTCGCGAGCTGATCCAGGTACCGGAAGACGTTCTCCTCGTCGAGCGCGCGGCGGAGCCGGGTGTAACCGAGACCCGTGTGGAAGAGCGAGTACCCGGCCCCGTGCACCCAGGTGAGGACGCTGTCCGTTCCGGCGGGCGACACCCACCAGAACGGGCGGTCGCCAAGGGCGTCGGTGAAGTGCCCGATCCGGTGCCCTTGATTGGGCCCGACCGAGAAGTAGCGCACGCCGCTCCGGGCGAACAGCCGCACGAGCCCCCAGGTGGCCCCCGGGATGTCGGACTGCATGGCCGAGACGATCGGCACACCGGTGACGTGCTCGAGGCGCCGCTTGGCGTCGAGCGCATGCCCCAGGCCCTCCGTGGATGCCATGCCGGTCAGCAGGTTGGCGAACATCGCGTCGAGCACGATCCACCCCCGCCGGACGGCGTCGCGGAAGGCCGAGCTGTCGGCCGGGTGGTTCGCGAGATACGACTCGACGGCCCACAGTCCTTCCGGGTTCCATACGAAGCGCTCGCCGTCGGCGGCCGAGGCACTCGCGGCACCCAGGCGCATCGCCTCGCGCAGGTGGCTCCAGTGGCGCCGCTCCACGGAGTCCTGGTGCTCGGTGTACCCGATGTCGAGGTGGGTGTGGTGGATCAGATGCACCTCGAGGGGCGTCACCTTCGCCACCGTGAACGTCGTCTCGGCCTGCCGGTCGCCGAGCCTCATGGCCAGGGCGACGTCGGTGTCGCGCTGCACCGCCGGGATCGGAAGCTGGAACCGGGTGTGCCCGATCCCGACCGTGGTGTCGATCGCGCCGATCGGCCCGGACATGCGGAAGCGGCGCTCCTCGCCGAGCGTGAGGAGATCCACGCGGATCACCTGTCGGTTGCCAGATGGGCTCCGGATCAGGGCCGGCGCGTTGCGCAGGATCACCCCATCGGCAAGCGGCTCCTTGAACACCATGAACCACGTGCGCTTGCCCTGGGACTCGCCCGCCACGCGCAGCGTCAGGGGCTTGCCAGGCGAGAGCCGCGCGCGCGGCACGTGGAGAAAGGCGTAGCCCATGAGGTCGCCGTACTTGTCGACGAGCGTCGCGCGGAAGGCAATCCGGATGCCGCCGCGGCCCTCCCAGTCGTGCGTGCCAAGCGCGGCGACGGGAGGACTGGAGAACGTGAGGACGGAGTCGCCGTCCACGAAGAAGTCGAAGTGTCGCGTCGTGTCGGTGACGTCGATGCCGAGCGCGAACGCGAAGACCGCCGTGTCGCCGGTGAAGCCGATCGGGACGGGGGCGGTCTCCCACACGATGTCCATGCCTCGATCGAGCGAGCGCACCAGCAGTGACTTGTCCACCCACGGCATGGGCGAGTGGTAGACCAGCTCCTCGCCGCGCACGGTGCGCGCGTAGGCAGGGATCAGGGCTGACGGAAAGTGAACGCGAGCCTGCGCGCCGGCCTGGGAGACCACACAGGCCGCCAGCACAAGTAGGCGCCGGATCATGACGCGAAGTTGACGATGCTGCGGCGAGAGGGCAACCGGGGCTGCTACCGCCGGCGTGCGCTCCCCCGCCGGGCGCGGACGGATGGCCCGGTACGCCGCGGCGTGTCCGTGACCAGTATCCGCTGGAGCGGCTCCACCGCCGGTTCGAATCCCGGCACGACTTCGCGCGGCAGCGCGCGCCCCAGCACCTTCTCGACGGACCACATCAGCATCCACTCGTCGGGCGACATGAGCGTCACGGCGACTCCGGTGGCGCCGGCCCGTGCCGTACGGCCGACCCGGTGTACGTAGATCTCGGGATCGAGCGGCACGTCGAAGTTCACCACCATGACGATTTCGTCCACGTCGATGCCGCGGGCGGCCACGTCGGTGGCCACCAGCACGTGCACCTTCCCCTGGCGGAAGCGCTCGAGCGCCTGCGTGCGCGCGCCCTGGGTGAGGTCCCCGTGGAGCGGCAGCGCGTCGATGCCGTCGCGCCGGAGCGAGCGGGAGAGCGAATCGGCCCCGTGACGCGTCTTGGTGAACACGAGCGTCCGGCCGGTGGGCATGTCCGTGAGCATGCTGGCCAGCACGTGCCGCTTGCGCGGCCGGTCCACGGCGATGAGGAACTGTTCAACGCCGTCGGCGGTCGCGTCCTTCGGCGCCGCCGCCACCTGCGAATACTCCCGGAGGGCGCGCCGCGCGAGCGACTCGACCTCCGGTGAAATCGTCGCGGAGAAGAAGAACGTCTGCCGCTCTTCGGGCAGCGCCGCGAGGATCTTGTGCACGTCCGGGGCGAACCCCATGTCGAGCATGCGGTCGGCCTCGTCGAGCACCAGCACCTCGAGCCCGGCGTACCTCACGCGGCCCCGGCCC
>DAINBS010000292.1:0-4168 GCA_036732805.1 Gemmatimonadales bacterium
CGATGAGCTGGGCGAGGCCCTCCACGATGGCGGTCTTCCCCACCCCCGCCTCGCCGATCAGCACCGGGTTGTTCTTCGTGCGGCGCGAGAGCACCTCGATGACCCGCTCGATCTCGCTCTGGCGGCCGATGGTGGGGTCGAGCTGACCCTCGCCGGCGAGCGCCGTGAGGTCGCGGCAGAAGTGGTCGAGCGCCGGGGTCTTGGACTTCTTCTCGGTGCGCTGCCCCTGCGCCGGCTGGGCCGGCGCGCCGGAGGCCTTGGGGGTCTGCGGCACGTCGCCCCCGAGCAGCCGCAGGGTCTCCGCGCGGGCCTGCTCGAGGTTCACGCCGGCGTCGGTGAGCACCTGGGCCGCGATGCCCTTCTCCTCCCGCAGCAGGCCCAGGAGGAGGTGCTCCGTGCCCACGTACGAATGGTTCAGCTCCCGCGCCTCGTTCATGGCCAGCTCGAGCACCTTCTTGGCACGCGATGTGTAGGGCAGGTCCGGCGGCCCGGCCGCCGCGGGGGCTTTGCCCTTCTTGACCGTCTCCTCGATCTTCTGCTGGATCTCCTCGAGGTCCACGCTGAGGTTGCTCAGGACGGCCGCGGCGACCCCCTCCCCTTCGCGGATCAGCCCGAGCAGGATGTGCTCGGTGCCCACGTATTCGTGGTGCAGGCGCGCGGCTTCCTCCCGCGCCATCTGCAGGACTTTCCGGACTCGGTCGGTGAAGTTGTAGCCGTTCATGGGTCGCTCAGGCTTCCTCGGGTGCGCCCGTTCCGCGCGGCCCGCGCCGCGCGTCGTCGTCGAACAAGCGGCGGACGAAGTCCGCCCGGATGGCCGGCAGGTCCGGGTCCGTCAGCGCCCGCTCCGCGCGCCGCGCCACGTGGGCGGGCTGCGTGAAGACGAGCAGCTTGTTCAGCGTATAGATGCTCACGTCGCCGATCAGGTTCAGGCCGACGCCCAGCCGGACCCCGCTCAGCAGGTTCATCGTTTCCTCGAACGATAGGCTCCGGGCATGCCGCAGCAGCCCGTACGCCCGCCAGACCTTGTCGGCGATGACCGTCGGCGCGTTCCGGAGCAGCACGTCGCGCGCCTGCCGCTCGTACTCCACGACCTGTCGCACGATGCGGCCGAGGTGGTCGAGCAGCTCCTCTTCGGACTTCCCGAGCGTCGTCTGATTCGACAGCTGGAAGAGGTTCCCGACGACCTCGCTGCCCTCGCCATACAGACCGCGGAACGTCAGCCCCATCTGGGTCAGCCCCTGAAGGACCTTCGCGATCTCCTTCGTGAGCACGAGGCCGGGCAGATGGATCAGAACCGACGCGCGGAGTCCTGTGCCGGCGTTCGTCGGGCAGGACGTAAGGTAACCGAACTCTTCATGGAAGGCGAAGGCAATCCGCGCTCCCAGATCGCGGTCGTGGCGCTCGAGATCGGCGTACGCCTCGGCCGGCGCGAACCCCGACCGGAGCACCTGGAGCCGGAGGTGGTCTTCCTCGTTGATCATGACACCCGCCGCCCCGTCGGTGACGAGCGCCGCGCCGTGCCGCACCGCCGCGCCGGCCGCGAGGCCGGCCAGGTCGCGGGAGATCAGGTGCCGCTCGTGCAGCAGCTGCCGCTCCAGGCGGGTGAGCCCGTCCACGTGGATCACCACGCTGCGCCCGAGCGCGCCGGACGCGCGCACCGCGGCGAGCACCTGATCGCGCACGTCCTCCCGCTCGGCGTCGTCGGCCCGCGGCGGGAACGCGTGGCCGCGGAGGTTGCGCGCCAGCCGGATGCGCGTGGACAGCACCACGTGCCCTTCTGGGCCGCTGGCGTCGAGCCAGGGCACGCCGCCGTCGGGCAAGAGGTCCAGGTCGAGCGTCATTCCCGGCTCCGGATCTCGTCGCGCAGCCGGGCGGCGAGCTCGAAGTTCTCGGCATCCACCGCCCGCTGGAGGTGCGCGCGGAGCGTGCGCAGCTCGTCGGTGGTCGCGGGGCCGGGGGCGGCCTCGGCGCCGGGAGCGCCGGCGGGCGGCGCATAGGGCTCGCCGATGTGCCGGCTCGCGCCGTGCACGCGCCGCAGCAGGGTGCGCAGCGGTCCCGCGAACGCCTCGTAGCATGCGGCGCAGCCGAGCCGGCCGGTGTCGCGGAAGTCCTGCAGCGTGGCGCCGCAGGCGGCGCAGCGGCCGCCCTCGGCCGCCGCGGGGAGCTGCCCCGCCGCGCCCTTGCTGATGGAGGCGAGCAGGCTCCCCACGGGGAACTTGTCGAGGCTCACCTCGGTCTGGATGCCCTGGGCCGCGGCGCAGTCCTCGCACAGGTGCTGCTCGGTGTGCGTGTTGCCCACCACCGTCGTGAGGTGGATGACCGCGGGCCGTTCTCCGCAGCGCTGGCACTGCATCAGGCCATGGCCTCCGCCGCGCTCGCGGCGCGCAGCCTGCCGTGCTCCAGCCACAGCACCCGGTCGGCGCGCTCCGCCAGCTCCCGGTTGTGCGTGGCCACCACCAGCGCGGTGTTGAAGGTGCGGGCAAGCCCCGCCAGCAGGTCGTGCAGCTCGAGACTGTGGCGGTGGTCGAGGTTCCCGCTCGGCTCGTCCGCGAGTACTACGCGCGGGCGGTGCACGATGGCCCGGGCCACCGCGCACCGCTGCTGCTCGCCGCCCGACAGCTGGGCCGGCCGGTGCTGCAGGCGGCCGCCGAGCCCCACGGCCTCCAGCACCTCGCGGGCCCGGACCTGGGACTCGGCGCGGGGCGCCCCGGCAATCCGCAGCGGCATGGCGACGTTTTCCAGGGCCGTGAACTCCCGCAGCAGGTGGTGGAACTGGAACACGAACCCGATCTCGCGGTTGCGCAGCCGGTCCCGGTCGGCCTCGGTGAGTGTCGCGTAGGACCGTCCGTCGAGCCGCACGCTGCCCGCGGTGGGGGCGTCGAGCGCCCCCAGCAGATGGAGCAGCGTGCTCTTCCCCGCCCCGCTCGCGCCGACCACCGCGACCATCTCCCCCCGGTACACCGTCAAGTCCACGGCGTTCAGGACCTCGATCTGGGACCGGTCGCCTCCGACATAGACCTTGCGCAGGCCAGTGGCCTCGAGGATCGCGGTCATTCGTGCCGGATGGCCTCGACCGGGTGCAGCGCCGCCGCCCGTCGGGCCGGGTGGATGGTGGCGATGACGGCCACGAGCAGGCTCGCGCCCACGACGATGCCCACGTCCAGCGGGTCCACGCGCACCGGGATGCGGCTGATGAAGTACACGGTCGGATCGAGCTGGATCAGGCCGCCGCGATCGATGATCCGGGCCAGGATGAGGCCACCCGCCAGGCCGAGCACGGTGCCGATGAGCCCGATGATGCTGCCCTGCAGCACGAAGATGCGGCGGATACCCGCGGCGGGCATGCCCATGGCGCGCAGGATCCCGATCTCGCGCGTCTTGTCCGTCACCACCATCGTGAGGGTGCTCACGATGTTGAACGCGGCCACGAGGACGATCAGCAGCAGGACGAGGCCCATCGCGAGCTTCTCGAGCTGGAGCGCGGAGAAGAGCGACGCGTTCTGCGACTGCCAGTCCAGCGCGCGGTAGGGGTAGCCCAGGGAATCCTCGAGCCGCAGGCCCACTGCCGTGGCGATGGCGGGATCGCGGAGACGGATCTCCAGGCCCGTCACCGCGTCGCCGAGCCCCGCGAACTCCCGGGCCAGCGGCAGCGGCAGGATCGCGTAGGCGTTGTCGTACTCGTACATCCCGGTCTCGAAGTAGCCCGTGACCTCGAAGGTCCAGTACCGGGGGACGAACGCGCCGACGGCCGCGTTGAAGCGGGAGCCTCCGGGCGAGATGGCGGTGACGGTGGCGCCGGGATACGCGGAGAAGCGCTCGGCCAGCCGGCGCCCGAGCACGATCCCGCCGTCCACGTCGTGACGCGTGGTGGTGAAGGTCAGGTCGCCGCGCACGATCGTCTGCGCGAGCCGCGTGACCGCGGCCGTTCCCGTGTCGGTCTCGATCCCGAGGATGTTCGCCCCCTCGTGATAGTCGTGGCCCGCCGAGAACAGGCCCTGGGTGAGGACGAACGGCGCCACGGCCACCACGTCCGCGTCCTCCCGGATCCGGGGCACCAGGTCGCGCCACGCGTCCATCCGCAGGCCCTCGCCGAACGTGAGCAGCCGGAGGTGCGGGCTCCCGACGAGGATCTTCTCGCGCAGCTCGATCTGGAGGCCGTTCATGACGC
>DAINBS010000293.1:0-4151 GCA_036732805.1 Gemmatimonadales bacterium
TGGCGCCACGAACACCACCGGCATCTGTGCGTCAATCAGCGCAATCGGCCCGTGCTTCATCTCGGCGGCCGGGTAGCCCTCGGCGTGGATGTAGCTGATTTCCTTGAGCTTGAGCGCCCCCTCCAGCGCCACGGGGAAGTTCACGCCGCGCCCCAGGTACAGGAAGTTGGGCGCGTCGGCGAAGCTCCGGGCCAGTTCCTCGACGACGGGTGCCAGCTCGAGTGTGTCGTCAAGCAACTCGGGCAGTCGGGCCAACTCGTGCGCCAGCTCCTGCCCCTGGGCCTTCGACAAGCCGCGATGACGCCCCACGTACAGGGCGAACAGGGCGAGAGCCACGATCTGTGCCGTGAACGCCTTGGTTGACGCCACCCCGATTTCCGGGCCGGCGTGCAGGTAAATCCCGCCGTCGGCCTCGCGCGCGATGGTGCTGCCCACGACATTCACGATTCCCGCAACCCGCGACCCGGCCGCCTTGGCGGCCCGGAGCGCCTCGAGCGTATCGGCGGTTTCGCCCGACTGGGAGATGGCGATCACCAGGGTGCCCGGCACGGTGAGCTGGCGACGATACCGGTACTCCGACGCGTACTCCACCTCGACGGGGATTCCGGCCAACTCCTCGATGATGTGCCGTCCGACCAGTCCGGCGTGCCACGAGGTGCCGCAGGCCACGATCACGATCCGGCGGATGGCCGCGCAGTCGGCGGGATCGAGCCTGAGGCCGTTGAGTCGCGCCGTCCCGCGCTCGAACACGAGCCGCCCGCGGAGGGCGCCCTGGATGCTCTGCGGCTGTTCGCAGATCTCCTTGAGCATGAAGTGGGGGTATCCGCCCAGCTCGATGGACTCGATGTCCCAGTCGATGGCGTGGACCGGACGGAACTGCTCGCGCTCGTTCCGGTCAATGACGCGATAGCCCTCCGGCGTGAGCACCGCGATGTCACCGTCGTCGAGGTAGATCACGGAGCGGGTGTGCTCGAGCACCGCGGACGCGTCCGACGCCACGAAATACTCGCCCTCGCCCACCCCGAGCAGCACCGGCGAGCCGTTCCGGGCCACCACGATCTTGCCCGGCTCGTCTTCGCTCATGACCGCGAGGCCGTAGGTGCCCTCGACCCGGGTGAGCGCGGCGATCACCCGCTCCTCGAGCGTCGCGCCCGGGGCCTCTTCGATGAGGTGGGCGAGCACTTCCGTATCGGTCTCGCTGGCAAAGCGGTGCCCGTGACGCAGCAACGCCGCGCGCAGGACGTCCGCGTTCTCCACGATCCCGTTGTGCACCAGCGCGAGGCGCCCGGTGCAGTCGCCGTGGGGATGGGCGTTGATGGTGGTCGGCGCGCCGTGCGTCGCCCAACGCGTGTGGGCGATGCCCACGATGCCGTCCGCCGGTGCGTCGTCGAGACGCGCGCGGAGTTCCGCGACGCGGCCCGCGAGCTTGCGGACCCCCAGCCCGGCGCCGTTCTGGACAGCCACGCCCGCGGAGTCGTATCCGCGGTACTCCAGGCGAGCCAGGCCGTCAATCAGGATGGGGGTGGCCTGCCGTCGGCCGGCATAGCCCACGATGCCGCACATCCGTCAGGCTCGCTTCGGCGCGGATCCGTGGTCGGCGAGCCCGAACCGGGCCAGCTGCGCGAGCTTCTCCCCGAGCGCGCGGGGCGCCACGTGGAGCGGCAGCGGCACGCCACAACGCTGGCACTGGAGACTGCCGAAGCGGTCTGCCCCGGCCCCGCCCTCGCGCTGCGGGGTGTCGTGTTTCTGTCTGGATTCACAGTCGCGGCAGTACATGCACCTTCCTCATCGTCATCCCCGTCCATTCTCGAGTCGCTCGAGGGGTTCGCAGGGATGTCCGTTGGGATCCAGAGGATCAAGAACCAAACCCAATCGGGACGGCAGCGGCTCGCGATATCCAACGGCATGTCCTGCAAGCACTTACGACCCAGGCTGCGATCGAGACAATGTGCCCGTGGACCAGGCCGCGTTGCGAAACCGCCGCACGCCGCCGTGTTGTGTGGCCCCGTTACGTCAAGAGCCAGGGGGATTCCGGGGGAATCCGGAGTCAGTCCGGGGTTGATTCCCCGTCCCTCGAGCGGCCATCCGCGGCATGAGGTGTGCGGCACCTTCGCCGAACCCAGTCCGGAGCCCTGTCCAGTGGATCAGCCCGAGGTCCGACACCGACGCCCGCCCCTCGTACTCATTGTCAACGATCAGGAGTGGTCCACCCGGTCGTTGGAGAGCATTCTGGCTCCCAGCGGGTACGCGGTGCTGCGGGCCTACACGGGGGCGAAGGGCCTGGAGCGGGCCCTGGCGGCGCGCCCGGACGTGATCCTGGTTGGGGCGGCATTGCCGGACATGGACGGGCTCGAGCTGTGCCGCGCGCTGCGGGACGACGGACGGATCACCCCGTCCACACCCATCTTCGTCACCACCACCGGCAGGCCGGGGCGCAACGAGCGGCTGGCGGCGTTGCGCGCGGGGGCGTGGGACTACCTCGGCCAGCCGCTCGACGCCGAGGAACTGCTGCTCAGGTTCGAGGGCTTCGTCCGGGCCAAGCACGACGCCGATCGCGCGCGGGAAGAGGGCATGGTGGACGGGCTCACCGGCCTGTACTCCCTGAACGGGTTGTCGCGGCGGGCCCGGGAGCTGGGCGCCCAGGCCTACCGGCAGAGCGACGCGTTGGCATGCGTCGTCTTTCGCGCCGAGGGGCCGGAGCACGACCCCGTCATGGACCAGGTGATCCGCGCGTTTGCCGATCGGCTGCGTTCGCTGGGCCGAACGTCGGACGCCGCCGGGCGGATCGGCGGGGCGGAGTTCGCGCTGTTCGCCCCCGGGGCCGACACTGAGGGCGCCATGGCCATCATCGAGCGTCTGACGGAGTCGGAGGCCGGGCACCAGCTCGCGGCGGGGTACTTCGCCGTGCCCGACTACAAGAGCGCCAACCTCCAGCCGCAGGACATGCTCACGCGCGCCACGGAAGCCATGCGCCGCGGGGGATTCCCGCGGCCCGCCTCACCGGTGAACTGATCCGCGCTTCCCGCGCCCGATCCCGCTATCGCGCTATCCCGCTCCCATGTGACGTCGAAGCGGCCTTCTCGCCCGTCTCGTCCTGGGTTTCGTACCCTTCGGTGTAGTACTGATAGCCGTAGTAGCGGTATGCCCCGCCTGGCTGCACGTCGTTCAGGATGGCTCCGAGCACGCGCACGGGCAACCGGTCGAGCATGTCCAGCTTGGCTTCGGCCAGCTCGCGGTCGGTGACGCCGGTCCGCATCACCAGGAGCAGGCTGCCCGTCGCCGTCGCGAGGATGAACGGGTCCACGCCGGCGCCCAGGGGCGGGCTGTCCACCAGGATCACGTCGTAGGAGCTGCGCAGGGACAGCAGGAACTGCGCGAGCGCCGGCGACGACAGCAGCTCGGGCGCGCTGTGCATCCGCGTGCCGCCACCCACGAACCAGAGGGACTCGTACCGCGTCTTCTGGATGACGTCGTCGCGCGGGACATTCCCCTGCAGGAGATCCGTGAGGCCCGGCTTGCGCCGGACGTCGAGCAGGCGGTGCAGCTCCCCGCGCCGCACGTCGCCGTCGAGCAGCAGCGTGCGGTGCCCGGCATCGGCGAAGGCGAGCGCGAGGTTCGAGACGACGAACGACTTGCCCTCCCCCGGCCCCGGGCTGGTCACGGTGGCCAGGAGCGGGCCCGCGACACCGTGGGCGTGCAGCAGCCCGAGCCGGAGGCCGCGGAGCGCCTCGACGACCTGAAGGGTCTGGCCGCTCGACCCCACGCCCTTGCCGTTGCTTCCGACCTTGATGCGCGGCACCGCGCCGAGGATGGGCAGGCCGAGGTCGCGGCTCACCTGATCGGGATAGCGGAATCGGCGGTCGATGCGATCGAGGAGGATGGCGGCGAGCACACCCAGGCCCAGGCTTCCCAGAAACGCCATCCCGGCAAGACGGATGGCGGTGTCCCGGATTGGCCGCGTGGGCACCACCGCGGAATCGAGCACCCGCGCGCCCAGCTCTTCGGCCGCGGCGGCGTAGAGGGCGGACTGATACTGCTGCTCCAGGTCCTGGTACCGGGTCGCCGCCAGGTCCATCTGCCGCCCGAGGCGCTGCTCCTCGGTGGCGCGTCGTGGAATCTGCTGCAACTCGCGGCCCGCGGCACCGATGCGG
>DAINBS010000294.1:0-4093 GCA_036732805.1 Gemmatimonadales bacterium
CGACCTCGATGCCCGCGGCGTCGGCGCCCATGCCTGCCTCGGCCTGCACATCCTGAACGGATGACCACCATGCGCGACCGGCCCGTCATCACCATTCCCAGGGAGTCCCACGCGCAGGCCGTCGCGTCCCTCCGCCGCTACGCGGCCGAGCATCTCGACGAGGAGATGGGCGACCTCAAGGCCGATCTCCTGCTGCGCCACGTGCTGGAAGACATCGGGCCCACGATCTACAACCAGGCCATTGCCGATGCCCGCGCGTTCTTCGAGGAGCGGACGGCCGACCTGGCCGCCGTGTGCTACCGGGTGGAGTTCCCCATCTCGACCAAGCGGCGCTGACTCCGGGGCTCCTGTGAACGATCGGCCCCGATCGTAACAGGAGTCAGGCCGCCGCTGAGGCCGCGGGCGGACCGGCGCCTCGCAAACGTGCCCGGACCCCGAAGAACAGCCCCATGAGCCATCCGATGGGATACGGCAGGAGCAGCAGCGCCCACCACATCGAGCGGCCCGTGTCACCGCCGAGGCCGCCCATTGCGCTCATCCCCCACAGCAGCGCCACACCCACCGCCACGAGGGCAAACGCCCAGGAGAGGCGCACGCGCTCCGCACTGCCGCCCAGCCACGCGCCGAGTGCCACGAGGCCGGTCGCGGGCAGGATGAGCAGTGATCCTTCGAGCGGGTCGAGCGCGCCGATCACCATGCCGACGAGCCCGATGATGATGAGAGGACGAGACCAGCGGGTTGTCCGTGTCATGCACCCTCCGCGATTACCGCCCGGCAGATCAACGGCCGCTCATAAGGCCTCGGCCTGCCTCTTCGCAATCTACCATCGGGTCTGGCCGTGGCTTCAAGCTGAGGAGGCGGTGCGCGTGGTTCTGAGTCGCCAGTCCACGCGTCTTGCGGACGCGACCTCCGCTCCGCAACGTAGTGCGCGGCTGAGCGGGGCTTCCCAGCATGCACCCGCCGCGGCACTTCAGAGATTCCAGGGAGGCCAGCGATGGCGACCGCCGTCACGATCACCGGCGCCACCGGCAACGTCGGTCGGGCCGTCGCCGAACGGCTGCTGAGGCGCGGGGTGACCGTCCGGGCCATCAGCCGGGCAGCGGACCGACTCCGGCCGCTCGTCGCGCGCGGCGCGCAGCCGCACGTGGGCGACCTCGCGGACCCGGACTTCCTGACGCGCGCGTTCCGCGGCGCCGGGGCCGTGTTCGCGATGATCCCGCAGCGGTTTGACGTCGCCGACTACCACGCGGATCAGCGCCACCTCGTGGCCGGGGTGACCGCGGCGCTCGAGGCCGCCGCCGTGCCGCGCGTGGTGGCGCTCAGCACGCCGGGTGCCCGGCTTCGGGTGGGGCTGCCGGCCGCCCTCGCCGACCTCGAGGATCGACTCCGAGCCATCTCCGCGCTCTCCACGGTCGTGCTCCAGCCCACCTACTACATGGAGAACTTCCTGGCCTCGATCCCGATGATCGCGAGCGCGGACATCACCGGTGGCGCGGTCCGCGGAGACCTCGCGTTTCCGATGGTGGCAACCCGGGACGTGGCCGAGGTGGCCGCGGGTTACCTGGAGCAGCCGGCATTCGCGGGATATGAAACGCGGGTGCTGCTTGGCCCGCGGGACTACACGTTCCACGAGGCGAGCGGCATTCTCGGCGCCTCGATCGGGAAGCCCGACCTGCCCTACACGCAGATTCCGTATGACGGGTTCCGGCAGGGCCTGGTGGGCGCGGGCGTGTCGGCCAGCGCTGCCGACGCGTTCCTCGACATGATCCGGGCCATGAACGAGGAACGCATGCTGCGGGGCCAGGCGCGGGACGGTTCGAGCACGACCCCCACGACGCTCGAGGACTTCGCGCGGGAGGTGTTCGCGCCCGTCTACCGGGGCACTGCCTGACCCAACCCCCTCCCACCCCTCCCTACTCCCTCCCCTCCATCGGCGGCACCGACTGGAGGTAGAGCCACAGCGCCTGCAGCTCCACGTCGGTCATCTTCTGGGCTGCCGGCTGCACGAACGTCATCGGCGCCTGGAGCGCCGTCCCGTCGGGCCGCCTGGCCTCGCGCAGCGCGGTGACGAACTGGTCGTAGGTCCAGCCGGCAAGGCCCGTGGCGTGCGGGGTGAGGTTCCGGGCCGGCGCCCACGCGGGATCACCGCCCACGATGGGACCGCCGGCCAGGTCCGCCCGGTGGCAGCCGATGCAGGTACCGGCAAGGTGGCGGCCGAACTCGACCGTGACCTCGGCCGGGGGCGGCGTCGCGGGGTGGGGTGCGTCGTGGCGCTCGATGAGATCCGCGGAGAGCTTGATCTTCCCCGTGGCGATCAGCACTCTGCCCAGCGGACCGAACGTCCGGCGCGGCACGGCGCTGTCCACCGGCGGCTGCGCCCGGATGAACGTGACGATGTCGGACAGCTCCTGGTCCGACATCCGCTGGAAATCCTCGGACGGCATCACCGCGGGTCCGCCGCCGGGCAGGAGGCCGTGGCGCACGATCCGGTCCCAGTCGGCGGCGGTGAAGCTCGCCGTCCGGCTGCCCACCCCGGCCGTGAGGTTCGGACCGAGGAGCCGGCCCATGATGGGCGCGTCCACCATGACGCCGCCCGCGAAGTTGCCGCCGTGGCACTCGCGGCATCCGAAGCGCGCCTCGAGCAGGTGCTGCGCCCGGTCGATGGCCCGGTCGCGGGCCAGCGCCGCGGCGGCCTCCGGTTCGAGGTCCAGACTGTCGATCTCGGCCTCGCTCAGCGGGAACGGGATGGGAAAGTCCACGGTGTGGGCCGCGATGGTCCGGTCGAAGACCCTGCCGGTCTGCCAGGACGCCCAGGCGTAGCACCCGACGAGCCCGACGACGACGACCGCAAGCAGAACGCCGATGATCGTGAGAACCTTGCGCACGGCCTCAACTCCGTTGGGGTAGGACGGGGGGCCAATCTAGGGGAGGACGGGCTACGCCACCACCCCACGCCGTGTACTTTGGTACGATGGTGACCGTCGCCTCAGGCGCACGGTCGCGCGGCCCGACCCCATCGAGGTCTTCCTGATGCGCCCCTCCCGCATGCTCACGCTCGTCGCCGTGGTCTGCCTGGCGCTCTGGATCGTGCTCGCCTTCGTCGTGGCATGGCCGAGCGGATGGGCCCATGTCCCACTCGTCGCCGCCGTGCTGGTCGCGGTTCGCGCGATCGTCGCGGCGGACGCCGAGCGCGCGGGCGAGCGGTGATGCCCACCGCCCGCTGGCTCGCCGACGCCGGCACGGTGGGCGTGGGCGGCTTCCTGGGCTCGGTCCTGCGCTACTGGGTGACCGGGGCCGTGTACGCGCTCGTCGCCGCTCCGCGCCTCCCATGGGGCACGCTCGCCGTGAACGTGGCGGGCTGCTTCGCGATCGGGCTGCTCGGCGGGCTCGCGGAGACGCGGGGTGTCCTCACGGCTTCGGCGCGCCTGTTCCTCTTCATCGGCGTGCTGGGCGGGTTCACCACCTTCTCGACGTTCGGCTACGAGACCCTGGCACTCCTGCGCGAGCAGGCCGTTGCCCGCGCCCTCCTCAATGCGGGGCTCCAGCTCACGCTCGGCGTCGGGGCGGCGTGGGCGGGCCTCGCCGCCTCCCGACTGTGGTGACGCCGCCATGCTGACCCAACGCGAAGGCCTGCTGCTCCGCATCTTCCTCGGTGAACAGGACCGCCATGAGGGCGAGCCCCTGTACTCGTGGATCGTCCGGGCCGCCCGCGAGCGCGGGCTTGCCGGCGCCACGGTGCTCCGCGGCATCCAGGGTTACGGGGCCAAGAGCCACCTGCACACCTCCAGCATCCTGCGGCTCTCGACCGACCTCCCCATCGTCGTCGAGATCGTGGACACCCGCGAGAAGATCGAGGCGTTCCTGCCCGTGGTTGATCCGGCGCTCACCGACGGGATGATCACGCTGGAGAAAGTCGATGTGAGAGTGTATCGCGCGGGAGGGAAGTGAGGGCAGGCGAATAAGAGTGCAGAACGGAACGATCGACGGCTAACGGCCAACGGCTAACGGCCAACGGCCAACGGCTAACGGCTAACGGCTAACGGCTAACGGTCCCCGAGACTCCCCCTTCGCCCCGGAAGTCTCTATATTACAA
>DAINBS010000295.1:0-4079 GCA_036732805.1 Gemmatimonadales bacterium
CCACGATCACGGTGTGTCCCCACGACTCGAGCGTGGCCCGCATGTAGTGCTGGATGTGCGGCTCGTCGTCCACGACCAGGATCCGGAGCCGCCGCACCGGCGCCGAGGCGGGCACGGGGACGATCGGCGCGGGCGCGGCGCCGGCGGGCAGCTCCACCTGGAACACGGCCCCACGGCGCTGCGTCGGCACGAGCGTCAGGCGCCCGCCGTGCTCCTTCACGATGCCCTGGCAGATGGACAGGCCGAGTCCGGTGCCTTCGCCGGCCGGCTTCGTCGTGAAGAACGGCTCGAAGATGCGTTGGGCATCCTCGGGCGGGATGCCGGGCCCGTCGTCCTCGACCGTGATGGCGACGCCGTCCAGCCAGCTCACCGCGCGGATCACGATCCGGCTGCCAACGCCGCTGCTCTGGACGGCCTGGGCGGCGTTGGAGATGAGGTTGACGAACACCTGCTGGATCTGGTTCGGGTCCACGAACACGGGCGGCACGCCGGGAGCCACGTCCACCTCGGCGTCGATCTTCGCGGCCATGAGCTGATTGCGCAGCAGCAGAAGGGTGGCCGACAGGATGTCGGCGATGGGCCGAACCTGCCGCCGGCCCTCCTGCTTGCGCGCGAAGTCGAGCAGGTTCTTGACGATGCCTGCCGCGCGCTCGGCCTCCTGCTGGATGGCGCGGAGCGGCTCCAGCATCTCGGCGGGCGTGCTGTCGCTCGCCTCGGCCAGGTAGTCGGCGAACCCCACCACGGACGCCAGCGGGTTGTTCAGGTCGTGGGCGACCCCCGCGATGAGCTGTCCGATGGCCGACATCTTCTCCGACTGGAGCAGCTGCTCCTGGAGCCGGCGCCTCTCGGTGTGGTCGCTCACCACCAGCACGACCGAGGCCATGCCCGCGTCGGCGAGGCGCAGCGCCGACACGACGAACAGCCGCTCGCCCGCCCGCAGCTCCGTCGCGCTGGCGGCGCCGGGCTGGTCGACGATGCGCTGGAACGCGTCGGCCCACGTGGGGGGCACGAGGGTGATCCAGGGCCTGCCGGCGACGCTCGTGACGGGCACGTCCGCGAGGGCGCAGAACGCGCGGTTGGCACGCCGGATCGTGCCGCGTCCGTCCAGCACGCAGATCCCGTCGCTGATCGCGTCGACGGTCCCCTCCCACTCGCGCTTGCCCTCGGAGAGGGCGAGCAGCAGCCGCGTGTTCTGGAGGGCGACCGCCGCCTGCGCGGCGATGGCCCGCGCGATGGCGAGGGCGCCGGCGTCCAGCCGCTCGCCCCCGCGGGCGGCGAGGCTCAGGGCGCCAAGCAGCGTCTCGCCAACCGTGATGGGCACGCCCACCCACGCAGCGAGCGGCTCCGCGAGCGTCACGCCAAACCCTGTGAGCCGTGCACCCACGTCGGAGCGCAGCTCGATCGGCCCGGCACGGGCGGCCAGCTCGAGCAGGGCCTGGCGGTCGCGCTCGAGATCGTCCCCGCGCGCCACGAGCCGGGGCACGTGTCCGTCGGACTCCCGGATGCCGAAGGAGACCCGGGAGGCGCCGGTCAGCGCCGCGAGCACGTCGGCGCACTGCGCACCAATCTCCTCGGCGGTATGGGCTCCGGCGATCGCCTGTCCGAGCGCCGCCAACGCCTCGAACGCGGCGCGAGCGCGGGGATCGTTGGTGGCGTCGGCCGTGGGGGCGGCGGTCATGGGATTGGATGTCCGGTCAGAGCGTGCTGTCGGCTCCGGCGAACAGGGGGCAGCGCGGCTCGCTCACGCGGGACCACGTGATCCGCATGGCGTAGAGCGGGAGCGTGCTCGTGGCCGACGAGATGACGCCGATCTGCGGGTAGTCCGCCGGTCCGGCGCTCTCGAAGACGATGACGCCGCGCAGCACCTCGGTGGAGTCGTCCACCAGGGCCACGGCGAACCCGGGGATCTCGGGGAACCCCTCGCCCTCGTAGCCGAGCGAGACGCCGGTCTCGGTGCGGGCGACGAGCGCGCGCGCGGTGCCGCGGCCGACGATACGCGCCGGCACCGTGCCGACGAGATCGGGCGGCGCCGTTTCCAGTACGGTCGTGCGTCCCTGGAACTGATCCAGGATCCTCGTGCCCGAGGCCAGGGCGGCCATGCCGCACATGGCGCTGTTCTCCGGATTCCGGTCGCCCCCGCAGGCCACGAGGATCAGGGGCAGGAAAAGCACGCGCGCTCGCATGGCTGTAATGTGAAGGGTGGGACGCCGGGGGGCCATAGGCGTCGCTTGACCGGGTTTTTCGCGGCCCGTAACGTTCCGTCGGGGATTGTGAAGGGGTGGGCCATGCCGTCGTATTCGTATCACTGCGAGAAGTGTGGCAAGCGGTTCGTGCAGGTCGCGTCCATCGCGGACCACGAGCATCGGAAGCCCGCGTGTCCCAAGTGCGGCTCGAAGCGCGTGCGCCAGGTGTTTGCCGGGTTCTTCGCCAAGACGTCCAGGAAGAGCTGAGCGCGCGGTGTTCGAGCGGCTCCGCCGGGCCGTGAACGCAGCGCTCGACGCCGCGACCCCGCCCGCCGACTGGCGGGACCTGCGCGATCAGCTGCACCGCGCGGCCGTGGACGGCCGCGCGGCCCTGATGCAGCTCAGGGACGCCCTGGAGAAGACCGAGCGGGAGCTGGCCGCGGAGCGCGCGCAGCTCGACGCGGCGCAGCGGCGCGGGGCGATGGCTACGGACATCGGCGACACCGAAACCGCGGCGGTGGCCGAGCGGTTCACGGCGCGGCACGGTGAGCGGGTGGCGATGCTCGAGCAGAAGCTGGGGGCCCAGCAGACGGAGCTGGCGCTGCTGGAGCGGGATGTGGACGAGGTCGTGACGAAGTTGCGCGACCTCCAGTTGCGGGCCGGCGTGCCCTCGGAAGGCAGCCGGGTCCAGCCGCCGCCGGACGTCGACGATTCGGAGCTCGGCGCCCAGCTCGACCGGTCGGCCCGCGAAGCGGATGCCGAAGCGCGGCTCCGCGAACTCAAGAACAAGATGGGCAGGTAGCTCCTATGGACATCAAGCGGGACCGGATGGTCTATCTCGGGTACGGCAAGTACTGGCGCTCCGATGCCATCGTGGGGCTGATGCCGATCGCGGAGGAGCGCGGGCCCGGGCGCCGCACCGAGGTCTACACGTCCTCGCTCCCCGCGCCCATCGTAGCCTCGCGTACTGAGGAAGCGATCCTCGCCGACATGGGCGTCTCGGCCGACGACGACGCGATGCGGCTGCACGAGGCGCACGAGATCCTGGGCGACGTGGCCGACGCGTTCAGCGGCCTGTCGGACGTGCTGCGCCGGATGCTCGCCAACGAGGCCAAGATGGACATCGACCTCTGGCTGCGGCGTATCCGGCGGATCCTGCGCGACGAGCAGACCGTCGAGCCCGACATGAACCAGAACGAGCTGTTCTCCTAGCGCCGATCCAACTTGTTTGGCCCAGGGATCGCCCCAGGCGAATCCGTAGGTGGAACAAGTTGGAACGGCACTAGCGCTACCCTGCTGGCATCTTCCAGCCGGCAGGAGCGGCAGGGCCAGCCGCTCAGGTGCGCGGCCAAGGCCGCGGCTCGGCGGGCGCCGCTAAAGCGGACTGAAGCGGACTGACGGTTCAGCTTGCTGAAGGATGCCGAGCCGCGGGTTCACCCGCGAACGTCAGGGCGGCTCGGTGCCACTCCGGACACGGGCTTGCCCGCGAAGTGACACGCCGCGCGGTGTGACGGCCCCACCTCGAGCGCCGCCGGGAGCTCCCGCAGGCAGCGGTCGTCGCGGCGCGGGTCGGGGCAGCGCGGCGCGAACGGACAGCCCTGCGTGACCGCGGTGCCTTCGCCGCCCGGCTCGCGCAGCCGCACGCGGGCCTGGCGCGCGTCGGGCTCGAGGCGCGGCACGGCCGAGAGCAGCGCCCGGGTGTATGGGTGCCGCGGGTCCGCGAACAGCGCCGCCGCGGGCGCCTCCTCCACGATTCGCCCGCGATAGAGCACCGCGATCCGGTCGGCCATTTGGCGGACGACCGCGAGATCGTGCGCGATGAACAGGTACGTGAGGCCCCGCCGCGCCTGGAGATCCCGCAACAGCGCCAGCACCTGGGCCTGGACCGACACGTCG
>DAINBS010000296.1:0-4060 GCA_036732805.1 Gemmatimonadales bacterium
ACGGGACGTAGCGCAGCCCGGTAGCGCACCTGAATGGGGTTCAGGGGGTCGCGGGTTCAAATCCCGCCGTCCCGATTACGAAACAGAAACGCGGGCGCTCGCCCGCGTTTTCTGTTTCGTATCGGTCCGGCGGGCTTTCGCCAACGCCGCTCGCCGGCGGCTCGCGGCTTATGGTCAAATCCCGCCGTCCCGATTACGCGGAGAGGGCCCGGCGAAAGCCTGGGCCCTCTCTGCGTATCGGGCCGCCGGGTTTCTTTCCGTCGCCCCTCGCCTTCGGCTCGGGGCAGTCCGGTCAAATCCCGCCGCGAAGACTCGAGGGCCCAGTCAGACCGGCTGGGCCTTCGTCACTGCCGTCGGCCGGCTGTGGTCAGCGCTCGTCGTCACGCACGATCCCGCACCGTGCCGCCGTGATTTGGGTACGCCGCATCACGTCCTGGACGCCATACTTCCACTGCCACGTCCGAACCCAGGGAGGGTGGAAAGGAATGGCAGTGTCTCCGCAGCAGGTCCAGAATGCCATCCGGCTGCTTCGCGGCCTCAACGTTATGCTCGACGCCGATCTCGCCCAGCTATACGGCGTCGAAACGAAGGCTCTGGTGCGAGCTGTCAAGCGGAATCGTGACCGGTTCCCGGACGATTTCATGTTTCAGCTGTCCGATGAGGAGTTCGCGGACTTGAGGCGCCATTCTGGCACCTCAAGATCCTGGGGCGGGCGCCGATACCGGCCGCTTGCCTTCACCGAGCAGGGCGTCGCCATGCTCTCGAGCGTCCTGCGCAGCCCCCGCGCCATCGCCGTGAACGTCGAGATCATGCGGGCGTTCGTCCGCCTCCGGCGGCTGCTCGCATCCCACACCGAGCTTGCCAAGCGACTTGACGAGATGGAGCATCGCTACGAGGGGCAGTTCCGGACCGTCTTCGACGCCATTCGCCAACTGATGCAATCTCCTGAACCCGAGCGCCGACGGATCGGGTTTCGGGCCGAGCGGGCTTGAGTTCAGCATGGAAGGGTTGCCGCTCGCCTTCGGCTCGCGTCAGTTCGGTCAAATCCCGCCGTCCCGACTTCGCGACTATCCTTGACCCCACCGTCCAAAATCGTATACTGCTTGCTGTCCTGCCCTCCCAGCCGCCACGGTAACCCATGCGCGCCACTCGCGTGTTCGTGATCCGCCCGGGTTCAGGCACCTGAGTAAAGCCTCGAACATCGTCTCCCTGTTCTCGAGGAAACCAAGAAGGGTAGTCGCGGAAAGGAGTCCGGATGCATATCCACCAATCAGTCCTCATTGCTTTCGCCGGCGCGGTGATGATTCCATCGATCAGTGCTGCACAGGCCCGCCGTGCGCCCGCGACACAGGCTGACGCGGCAGTCGCTGTCGCAATCGCACTGCGGGTCGATGGTCAGCCCTACCAGTTCGACGGCAACGCGTCGTGTCAGCATGAGCCCATGGCGTCGATTTACGGCGTGGCAGCGGAAATGTGGACCGTTCAGCAGAGCGAGGAACAGCGATCCATCGCTCTGACGATGTGGCGGCCGAAGAACGGGCAAGGCAACTGGCTTTCGCTCGGCGTGAGCGGTGGCGGCAAGTCCTATACGGTCAGCACCGTCAACGCCCCCGGCGCGACCGTTCAGGGTTCCGGAAAAGTGACGCTCGCACCGTCGGGAGCCGGAGGGACGTTCACGATCGAGGCGACGGCGGCGACGGGTGCTGCGATTGCCGGCACCGTAAAGTGCAGCGCCTTCACGCCGGTGATAGCCGAGGGCGGAGACTAGGCAAGGGCTGCCCGCATCCCGCGGGGTCGGTCGGCATACCACCCGTAGTACCGCGTGGTGACGTGCCCTTGTCGGGGAGCGGGGCGGCGCGAAGCCGACCGGCTCGCGCCGGGGTAGCCCGGGAGGGTTCAGTCCGGCAGGGTGCGATATCCCTCCGTCCCGAAATCGGCGTCGAGCGCCAGTGCGTCCTCGACCCCTCCGTGTCCATCACGACGAAGCTCGCGCAATCCACGAGGCTCAGCTGGCGGCGGTCGCTCCGCAGCAGCCGCTCCATCCCCCGGCGGTGGATCGTCTCGTCCACCCAGCGCACCGTGAGCAGCGGGACCACCCGGCTCTCGAGGTCCCGCACGGCCGGCAGGCCGAACCGCCGCTGCAGCAGGGCCGCCGTTTCGAGCAGCACGTAGTTGGTGGTGAGCAGGGGGCGGTGGCCGCGCAGGAGTCGCTCGAAGGCGGCCACCGTGGCGTCGTGGGATGGCAGCACCAGCGCACCGATCCGCGCTTCGGCCAGCTGGTGGGGCGCATCGGACTCAAGTAGCCTGCCAGCCCGGCGGCTTCTTTCCGTCGCCCCTCGCCCGCGGCTCGCGCCAGTCCGGCGCGAGTGAATCCCGCTGAAGCGGGTCCTCGGCCAGCCGCTGCCCGTGAAACGGGCGTCGTTCAACGCCGCCTTGGCGGCAGAGAGCGGCCGAGGGCCTGCTTGAGCAGGATCCGACGATCCGGAGTCTAGAGCAGATCTTCCCTAGGAATGCAGGTCGCTGTACTTGACCACCCACAAGGGGTTGTGCACCGGCGGGAAGAAGATCTGCTCCGCCTGCCCCACCAGCATGCGGTTCTTGCTCGCGCTGGGCGGCAGGCTCCCGAACAGCTGCTGGGGCGCGCCGCGGCCCACGTACCCCACCAGGTGCTCCCCCGGCGGCAGGGAGAGCGCCCACACCTCGGTCATGGCATTCCACTCGGTGGTGATCGCGAGCAGCTCGCGCAGCACGTCACGAAGCGCGGCCTTCTTGTCCGCCGCGGCGAAGTAGATGCGCGCGTACGCGGCGTCGATCCGGTGGAACAGGTCGGCGTCGAACCACCACTCGCCGGAGTAGGCGCGGTTGCCCGCCCCCACCACGCGCATGAACAGGCGAGGCCCGGTGAAGTCCTGCCGCGTGGCCACCCCGCCCAGGCCGGCCTTCACCTCGGCCACCTTGGCGCGGGCCGCGTCGGCTGGCGACTTCCCCGCCTCCCGCAGCTCGCGCGCGTTGTGCGGGAAGCTGTAGACCTTGAGGCAGTCAGCCTCGAGCTGATCCCAAACCGTCGTCATGAGTCCGACCTCCCGCCTCGACGGACCCCGCCGCTGGAACGCACCCGGGGGGGCTCGCCGAGCGTGTAACCCTACGCGTCTCCGCGACGCTGGCAAGTCCGCCGGCAACGGCGCGCCGGGCGGTGTGGTGCCCCGCGTGTCCGACGCGCGCATCGAAAGACTCGATCCGGCGTAGGACGTCGCTCCGCCGGGCCTCAACCAGTGCGCGTCGCGGCGAGCAGCGTCACGTCGTCGTGGGGTTCGGCCTGCCCGGCGAACGCGTGAAGCGCATCGAGAACACCCCGGACGAGCCTGGAGGGCTCGGTGGTGTTCGCCCGCAGGGCGTTCAGCAGACGCTCGCTGCCGAACGCCTCGCCGGCCGGGCTCCGCGCCTCCACCAGCCCGTCGGTGAACGCGAACAGGCAGTCGCCGGTCTCGAGCGTTCCCTCGCCCGCACCGAACGCCTGGTCCGGAAGGAGCCCGAGCGCGGGGCCCGTGGGCTCCAGCTCCCAGGTGGTACCGTCCGGCGCGATGACGAGGGCCGGCTCGTGACCGGCGTTGACGTAGTCGAACTGCCCCGTCGAGGGCGTGAGCGCCGCCAGGAAGACCGTGGCGAACATGTTGGTGCGTCCGTGCAGACGGGCGATGTAGTCGTTGGTGAACCCCGCGACCCGCGTCAGCAGGTCGGCCGGCGTGGCGGCTTCCAGCGACTGGCGAACGAGCGTGCGACGGCCGCCGATCATCTGGATCGCGCCGCCGCCGACCGGATCGGCGGAGGCGCGGATCAGGCTGCGGAACAGGGCCATGAACAGCGCCGCGCCGACCCCCTTGTCGCACACGTCGCCGACGACGAGGACGATCGTGCCGGAGGGCGCCAGCATGAAGGCGTCGTAGAAGTCGCCCGAGACCTGGCGGGCCGGTTCCAGGGCCGCCTCGAGTTGCACCCCCCTCGCGACGGGGAGCGATTCGGGCAGGAAGTCCCGCTGGATGTTCCGCGCCACCTCCATCTC
>DAINBS010000297.1:0-4055 GCA_036732805.1 Gemmatimonadales bacterium
CGATCTACGCGTCGGCCTTCGCGGCCGGTCTTGGTACCGTGACGTGGCGGGTCGCGACGGGACCGATCCTCATGGACGTCGCGGATGGCTCCCTGCGGTCCCGCGCCTTCTCATGGAACGTGGGGCTGCTGGTTGGAAGCGGCGCGGCGTGGATGGCATTGGCGGGAGCGGGGTCGGCACGACTGGTGGCCGGCGGCCTCGCTCCCGAAGCCGCATACCGCACGGCCCTGTTGGTCGGGGTGGTCGGGACGGCGGTTGCCGGAGCCCTGTTCGCGCCGCTCGCCCGTATGGCGGCGCCCGCCGCCCAGCACTTGCGGCTGGAGCGCACGCGCGGCGGCTGGCTGGCCTCGGACACGCGATTTGCAGCCCGCGCCCTGCCCGCGGTACTGGTCTGGATGCTCGCCCCCGCATTGGTGGCGCCGTTCCTCAACATCTACTTCAACCGGGTCCACGCGCTGACCGTCGAGCAGATCGGCGTCGCCTTCGGACTGGCGCATGCCGGTACCGCTCTCGTCCTGGTCCTGAGCGGGGAGATCGCGGCTCGTGGGAGCCCGCGGGTTGCCCTTGCCCTGTGGACGCTCACCTTCGCCCCGGCGGTCTGGCTGCTGGGGGCCGCGCATGGGGTGGAATGGGCGCTGTTGCTGTATTTCGTGCAAGGCATCGCGTCGCCCGCGGCGAACCCTCTCATCGACGAACTGCTGCTTTCGTCCACTCCACCGGAGCGCCATGGGGCCGTGTCGAGTTGGCGTAACGCCACCACGGAGGTGGCCGGCATCGCCGGAGCCGCGGGCGGCGGCCTGATCCTCCGCGCGCTGCCGTTCGGTCCGCTGTTCACTGGCGCGGCGGCCGTGGGCCTCGCGGGCGCGGTGCTGCTCCTGCTGTTCACGCGGTCGGACCCGGATCGGCAGGACGGCGCCGAACGCGAGCGGCCGTCGCGATCGCGCCCGGGGCCGGCATAGCTTATCCTCCCGGGTCCGCGTCCCGGTCAGCCGCAGGAGTCTTCGCCCATTGGAAAGGTCCCCGGTGTCCGCGTCACGCCCATGGCATGCGTGGGAAGTTCCCTACGTCGGGATTCGCACGCGATTCGAGTCGAATGCGGAACAGGTGATCGCCCTCGCCCGGAACGCGCTGGAACCGTGGCGCGCGAGCACAGGGTTCTCTCCGGCAGGGTGGGAGCCGCTCGTCGTCCGGATCGAGGTGGAAGAGGACGGCGCCGCGTCGGGACCATGGAGCCGCGCCGTCCTGCGGTACCAGGTGGAGGGGCACCGACTCACGATCAGCGGACCGGGCGTCCATGCTGTTGCCGAGCTCGAGACTCGGCGCGCCGACGCACGAGTCTCTTCGCGCGTGGTCGATGACGCGGAGCACTTTCGCTATGGTGTTCTCGAGAGCCTCGCGTTGTTCGTCATCAGCCGTCTCGACCGGCAGCCGCTGCATGCGGCGGCAGTGGCGCGGGACGATGCCGTGATCCTGCTCGTTGGCCCGGCGGGCGTCGGCAAGAGCACGCTGACCTACGCGGCCCTTCGGGCCGGCTTTCGTGTGTTTGCCGAGGACATCGTCTGGCTGCAGCTCCGTCCCGAGCTGCGGGTATGGGGGCTCGCGAGCCGCATCCATCTGCCTGGCGATGCGGGCCGCGCTTTCCCCGAGCTCGCGGGACGGACCCCGGTGCTCGTCGCCGCCGGCGAGTCCAAGCTCGTCGTTCCGATCGAGACCCACCAGCGGCCGGACGAGCCTCACACGCGCACGACGACCGTCTGCCTGGTTGAGCGTTGGGAGGGAGCCGCGGCGAGCCTGCGGCGGGTCGAGCCGGGCGTGGTGCGGCGTCAGCTCGCGCCCAGCGAGCCGGGGTTCGGCGTGTTCGCCGACACGATCGGCCCGGCGCTCGACGCGCTTGCCGCCCCTGGTGGCTGGCAGCTCACCCTCTCGTCCGAGCCCGCCGAGGCCATCCCGCTGCTGGAACGGATCGTGGCCGCCAACGAGACGCGTCGCGCGTAAGGGCCCGTGCGCGTCGTCCAGGTGAGCTTCTTCCGCGATCCTCAGGGACGCCCTCCCGAGGTCCTGCTGCGGGACTGGCCCGCCCTGATCGACGTGGCGGCGGCCGTTGCTGCCGCCGGCGCCGAGGTGCACGTCGTGCAAGCGGCGTCCGCCACTGCGGAGGTGGTGCGGGACGGCGTCACCGCGCATTTCGTGCGCGAGCGCTCCCGGTGGTGGACCGCGCGGCGCCGCTGGCTCACGGTGCCGTCGGGGCCACTGATCGGGCAGCTGGCTGCGCTCGCGCCGGACGTCCTGCACGTGCACGGCCTGTCGTTCCCGATAGCGCTCACGGTGGCGGCGCGAGCCGTGCCTTGCCCCGTGCTGGTGCAGGATCACGCCGATGCCGTGCCGCGGGGCGGCCGGCGCTGGCTCACCGCGGCGGCGCTCCGCCGGAGCGCCGGGGTCGCGTTCACCGCCCGTGCCCAGGCCGAGCCATGGCGGGCGGACGGGTGCCTGCCTTCATCGGTCCCGATCTTCGAGGTGCCGGAAAGCTCATCCCACTTCACGCCGGGAGACCGCGACGCGGCACGGAAGGCCACCGGCATCTTCGGCGATCCGGCCATTGCGTGGGTCGGCCGATTGCAGTCCGTGAAGGACCCGCTGACGGCCGTTGCCGCGTTCGCACAGTCGGTCCCCGGACTGCCCGACGCCCATTTGTGGTGCTGCTTCACCGAGGCGCCCCTCCTCGAGCGCGTCGAGCGGCTCGTCCACGATGACCCGCAGTTGCGGAATCGGGTTCACCTGCTGGGGCGGATGTCGCATCCTGAAGTGGAAGCGCTGCTCCGTGCCTGCGACGTCTACCTGGCGGCGAGCCTTCGGGAGGGAAGCGGGTTCGCGCTCCTGGAAGCGCTCGCCTGCGGCCTGCCGGCCGTCGTGACCGACATCCCGTCGTTTCGCCGGCTCACCGGGGATGGCACCGTCGCGAGTCTCACGCCGCCCGGTGATGTGCGCGCCATGGCCCGAGCCCTCGTGGAGTGGCATGCCCAGTCCCGTCAGGGGGAACGGGAGCGCGTGCGCGCATTCTTCGACGACCGCCTGTCGTTCAAGGCCGTGGGTGCGGACCTGGTGAAGGCGTACGAGCGAATCCGCGGTGACCGGTGCGCACCGCGCTGATCCTGCCCGGCGGGGTCGACCGCTCGGGCACGCACCGGGTGATCCCCGTGCTCCTGGCGCTCGCGGAGCGGCTCGCGGCGGCCCTCGACGTGCACGTGTTCGCGCTCCGCCAGGAGGACCGGCCGAGCCGGTACTCGCTTCGGGGCTTCCCCGTGACCAACATCGGCGTCGGACGCACGCGGCTCCGCGCGGTGCGGGCGGTCTTCGCGGAGCACCGGCGGCGGCCGTTCGACGTGCTGCACGCCTTCTGGGCCGGGGGACCCGGACAGGTGGCCGTCGCCGCGGGTGCGCTCACCCGGCGGCCAGTGATGGTCCACGTGGCCGGCGGGGAGCTCGCGCGCCTCCCCGCGATCGGCTACGGCGCGCTTACCGCGCGATCGCGTGTGGTGACGCGGCTCGTGCTGCGGCGCGCCGCCATGGTGACTGGCGCGTCGGCCATGATCCGGTCTCGGGTTCTGGACGTTGGCGTGCGGGCCGAGACGCTGATCCTGGGGGTGGATCTGCGGGACTGGCCCCCGATCCCTCCACGAGCTCGTCAGCCTGCCCGTCCGGCGCGACTCGTGCACGTCGGATCACTGAACCTGGTCAAGGACCAGCCGACCCTCCTCGACGCGGTCGTCCGCCTCGTGTGCAGTGGCGTCGACTGCACCCTCGATGTCATCGGCGTGGACACCCTCGACGGCGCGGTACCGCGACGCGCGGCCGCGCTCGGGCTGGAGGATCGGGTACGGTTCCACGGTTTCCTTCCCCAGGCGGAGGTGCGCCCGCTGATCGCCGCCAGCGACTTGCTGGTCGTGAGTTCTCTGCACGAGGCCGGGCCCGTCGTCATGCTCGAGGCAGCGACCGCGGGCGTACCCACCGTTGGGACGGCGGTCGGGCACATCGCGGAGTGGAGCCCGCGGGCCGCA
>DAINBS010000298.1:0-4029 GCA_036732805.1 Gemmatimonadales bacterium
GAGCTTGCCCGCGAGGGCGATCAGCTCGCGGCCACCGTGCGCCCCATCTACCAGCTGCGGCCCGCGGCCGTCGACTCGGCAGTGGCCGCCGCGACCGCCCTGTTCGCCGTGCTGGACGCCGCCCCGACCGTGGAGTCCCTCGAGAGCGCGGCGCTGGTCCGCGGGCTGCGCCTGAGCCGCGACGAAGCCGCGTTCCTGCTCGAGCCGGGCCGGCGCCAGACGTTCCGGGGCGCCGTGACCGCGTTCCTGCGCCGGGAACTGGGATTGGGGATCGCCAGCAGCGCCTCGCTGCGTGCGGAGCCGGCGCGGGAGATCGTGGTTCGCCGCGACGGCAGCGAGCGCGTGGTGCCGCGCGGCGAGGTGGCCGACAACCAGCGCTTCCTCGACGCCAGGTCGCAGGGACATCCCGCTCCCAACTCGACGATCGGCGACCAGATCTACCTCAAGCTGCTGAACATGCTGTTCCGCCCGTCGCTGAGCCCGAATCTCGCGGAAACCGACTCGCTCCGGCTGGCGCTGCGGCAGAGCGTGGACTCCGTGAAGGACCGCGTGCGGGCGAACGAGCTGATCGTGGGCGCCCACGAGGTGGTGTCGGACGAGGCGCACGCCCGCCTGGACGCGCTCCGCGCGGCGCTCGTCGAGCGCGGCATCGGGGGCCGCAGCCTCGTGTCCACGGTCGGCCAGTTCCTGACAGGGGCGCTCGTGGTGTCGGTCTTCTGGCTGCTGCTGCTGCTCTACCGACGCGAGTCCTACGTCAACCTCCGGCACGTGATGGTCTTCGCCGTGATCTTCGCGATCGTGATCGTCGGGGCCGCCCTGAACGTCCGGTTCCTGCACCCGGGCGCGGAACTGATCCCGATCCCGTTCGCCACCATGCTGTTCACGGCGCTGTTCAGCGGCCGGCTGGCCATGCTCGGCGCGGCGACGCTGGCGGTGCTGCTCGGCTCGCAGCCCGTGTACCAGCTGCCGAGCGGGCTGTACCTGGCGCTCATCGGCGGCATCGCGGCGGCGGTGGGCATGCGCGTCGTGCGGCGCCGCACGCAGATCCTCACCACCATGGGCATCGTGGTGGCCGCGTTCATCGTGGTCGCCGTTGCGGTCGGTCTCCAGCAGGGCTGGACGGCCGAGCTCATGGGCGAGAGCGCGCTCCGCGGCGCCATCAACGCCGTCGCGTCCGCGGCACTGGTGGGCGTAGCCCTTCCCCTGTTCGAGTCGCTGGGCCGCATCACGACCGACGTGACGCTCCTGGAGCTGTCCGACCCCACGCACCCGCTGCTGCGCCGGCTGGCCACGGAGACGCCGGGGACGTACGCCCACAGCCTCGTGATGGCGAACCTGTGCGAAGCGGCCTGCAACGCGATCGGGGCGAACGGGCTGCTGGCACGGGTGGGCTGTTACTACCACGACGTCGGCAAGCTCGCCAAGCCGCAGTTCTTCGTCGAGAACCAGCCGCCGGGCATGAACCCGCACGACAAGCTGCGCCCCGAGGTGTCGGCCCAGATCATCCGCAGCCACGTGAAGGACGGCATCGCCCTGGCCCAGGACGCCCGCCTGCCGGAGGTGGTCACGGCCTTCATTCCCGAGCACCACGGGACGTCCGAGATCACGTATTTCCTGGACCGGGCGCGGAGCCAGGGCGGGCAGCCGGTGACCGACGCGTTCCGCTACCCCGGTCCCCGGCCGCGATCCGTCGAGACGGCGGTGGCGATGCTGGCCGACGGCGTGGAGGCGGCGGTCCGGGTGATCGAGGACCCGACCCCCGAGAAGCTGCGCGAGGCCATCGACCATCTGGTGCTGCAGCGTGTGGAGTCGGGACAGCTCGACGACGCGCCGCTCACGCTGTCCCAGCTGGAGCACGTCAAGCAGGAGTTCGTGCGGGTACTGGCCGGCGTGCACCACAACCGGATCGACTACCCGATCTCCATGGGGGGCATCAGTGCCGAGTGGACGCCGGCGTCCAAGGCATGAGGTGCGGATCGGGACCGCCGGCACCGAGTCGCCCATCGGCGGCACGGCGGCCACGTCGGCCATCCGGACGGTGCTCGCGGGCGAGCGGGCGGGCCCGGCCATGATCAGCCTGACGTACCTCTCGGGGCAGCGGATGCGCGCCCTGAACCGCCGCACGTTCGGACGGGATCGGGCGACGGACGTGATTGCCTTCGGCATGCGCCACGACCGGCGGACCGTGGCGGACATCTACGTCTGCCCATCCGTCGCGACCGCGGCGGCGCGCTCGCAGGGGATTGCCGTCAGGGAAGAGGTGACGCGCCTGCTCATTCACGGGACGCTGCATGCTCTCGGCCACGATCACCCGGCGGGGACCACGCGCGTCCGGTCGCCCATGTGGCGGCGGCAGGAGCGGTACCTTCGCCGCGTGATGAGTGGGGGAGCGCGATGACGCTGTCGATTGCGGTGGCGCTCGTGGGCTGCACCGTGGCGGCGCTCTGGGCCGCCCTGCTGGGCGTCGCGGAGGAGGCTCCCGGACTGGCGGCCACCGTCGGCGACCCGCCGCCCGAACCCGGGGCCCGGATGCCCCTGGTGCGCGCGCTCCGCCTGGCCCGGATGGGATTGCTCGCCCTTGGGGCGACAGAGGCCGGTCTCGCGGCGCACTGGTGGACCCGCGCGCCGCTCGAGGCGGTGCTGCTGCTGGGAGGCGGCTGGGTCATGCTCCTGTTCGCGGGCGACGTCATCCCCCGCGCCCTCGGGGTCCTGGCACCCGGCGTCGCGGCCCGGGCGCTCCCCCTCGCGCGGGTGACGCTGTGGCCCTTCCGCCCGCTGCTCGGGGTGATCGGGTGGGCCGATCGGGTGGCCCATCGCGTGTGGTCGCCCACGGGGCCGCAGACGGGCGGCCGGATCGGGACGGCGCAGCGCGACATGCTGCTCGGGGTGTTCTCCCTCGAGGACACGACCATCGAAGAGGTCATGACGCCGCGGCTCGACATCGTCGCGTCGGAGCTGTCCGCGCCCTGGACCGAGCTGCTCGACATCGTGCGGGAGAACGAGCACTCGCGCGTCCCGGTCTATCGGGGGACGCTCGACGACATTGCCGGGGTGGTGCACGCCAAGGACCTGGCGCCGGTGCTGGCCGGCACGATCCCCCCGCCGGCCCGGTGGCAGGACCTCGTACGCCCGGTGCCGTTCGTCCCGGAGTCCAAGTCGCTCGCGGCGCAGCTCAAGGACTTCCAGCGCGGCGCGGGCCATCTCGCCATCGTCGTGGACGAGTTCGGAGGCACGTCCGGCCTCGTGACGCTCGAGGACGTCCTCGAGGAAATCGTGGGGGAGATCCACGACGAGTACGACGTGAACGAGGAGCCCGAGATCGAGCGGGAGGGCAACCAGCGGTTCTGGGTGAACGGACGCGTGACCCTCGACGACCTCTCCGCGGCGCTCGGCGTAGGGCTGGACCGCGAGGAAGTCAGTACCGTGGGCGGCCTGATCTACGCCGAGCTGGGGCGCGTCCCGCGGCCGGGCGAGGAGCTGCACATCGCGGGCTTCCGCGTGGTCGTCGAGCAGGTGGCGAGGCGGCGCATCCACCGCGTGTACTTCGAGCGGGAGCGGCCCGCGGTGGCCGAGGCGGTCGAGCTGCGGCTGGAGGGCGACGCGTGACCGGCGTGATCCTGGTGCTCGTGGGACTCGCCGTGGCGGCGGTCGGCACCATGGTGGCGGCGGGGGCGGGCGGGGTGAGCCGGCTCACGCTGGCGCGGTGGGTCTCGCAACGCCAGCATGGGGCGGCCCTCGCCACGGCGCTCCTCTCCGCCCCGGCCAAGGTCGTGGGGCCCGCCATGGGCCTCACCGCCGCGGGCATTGTTCTCGTCGGCCTGGGACTTTCCCCGATGATCGCGCCGTTCCGGGTGGGGGGCACGGCGGCCGCGATCCTGCTCGGTGTCCCCGTTCTCCTGGCGGCGGTCTATGCGCTCCCGCGGGCGGTAGGGCACCGCTGGCCCGAGCCGCTGGTGCGCGGGGCGGCCCCGTGGCTCGAGCGCGCGGCCCGCGTGCTGGGGCCGCTGCTCCCCGCCGGACAGGCCCCGG
>DAINBS010000299.1:0-4006 GCA_036732805.1 Gemmatimonadales bacterium
CCGTCCCTGTCCGTCCTGTTCATCCGTCTGGTCTAGGATCGCGACGCGGCCTCCAGGTACAACACGATCCGCTGCATCTCGTCCTGGCTCAGGACCTTCCTCAGCAGGTTCTCCATGCGCCCGTTCATCCGACGCACGACGGAGACCCAGTCGTCCGGCGCATGCTGGCGAGGATCCGGGAGCCCGTGGCACGACCCGCACTTCTGCACAAACAGGAGCCGGCCCGGGGCGTCGGGCAGCAGCCCTTCCGTGACAGTCAGCGCGTTCGCCAGCATATAGTCGAGAACCACCACCCGCTCGGCCGCCGTCGGCACGGCGACGTGGTAGGCGGTGTCGAGGCTCGACATGCGGAGCCACATACGGCGCAGCACCACCGGCCAGTCGGTGGCCGAATGCGAGGACGGCGCCGGCAATCCGTGACACGCCTGCCCGCAGAACTTGACCGTGAGCTGGGCCCCCTGGCCCGCGGGATCCGGCAGCTCGGAGGCCGGGAGGCCCGCCGGCATGTTCACCATGGCGGCAGCGAGGATCACGTTGTCGGCGGACGTCGTCTGCGCCGACTCACCTCCGGCCGGCGTTCCCTCGGGCGCGCAGGCAGCCAGCGCCAGCGCGGCGGCCACCGCGACCCACCGTCCCTGCTCCCCCATTCCCCGACGGCATCCCATGGCGTTTCTCCCGTGGTCGGTCCGAAGCACGTGTAGCTCGTGGCTCTCCAAAAAGACGGCGACGCCGACGCGCGCGCAACTCCGCGTCACACCCGCCGCGGCGGCTCCATCCGCGAGAGCCGGATGAGGTTGATCCGGAACCGGGCGAGCAGCGCGTAGCCCAGACCAAGGCATACCAGGACGAACACGATGTTCGCGATCCGGGCCACCTCGGCCCCCGTGAGCCCGGCCCACATGGCCCCGGCAAACAGCCCGGCGTTGGCCAGCACCAGCAGGAGCCGGACTTCGGTGGGCCCGAAGATCCCGAAGCCCAGCTCGAACAGGCCGAACACGCTGGATTCCAGGTACACGTTGATCGAGAGACACAGATACAGGATCACGAGGATCATCGCGATCGGGAGGCTCACGTAGGGCGACAGCCCGATGCCCGCGCCGATGAGCGCCGTGTTGACCGCGTCCACCATGTGATCGATGTAGTAGCCGTACTTGGGACGCTCGATCTGGCGGACCCGGGCCAGCGTCCCGTCGAGACTGTCGCCGAACCAGTTCACGACCAGCCCGCCGCTCGCGAGCCAGAGCCATCCCGGATGCCGCGGCGAGAGGCCGTAGCCCACCGTGGTGAGCACCGCCCCCAGGACCCCCAGCGCCGTGAGGTGGTCCGGCATCCAGGCGCGCGGCAGGCGGGCGGCGATCCAGCGGAGCAATCGTCGCTCGGGCGCCGCGAGCAGAAACGTCATTTCCCGCTTCGCCGTTTCCATGCGAGCCTCAGGGAAGGAAGGAGCATGAGCGCGAACAGCACCACGAGCACCCAGGTCGGAATCTGGATCACGATGCCGAGCCACGCGAGTATGACGTATCGGGGGAAGCGGCCCACCGCGATCGCGGCGACGTAGCGGCCGCGCGGGTAGTGCTCCGCGAACGCCATCGCCTTGAACGGGAAGAACGGCAGGGGGGTGAGCCCCGACACGGCCAGCACCAGGAACGGCACGCGGGAGAACCGCGCCCGCAGCCAGCCGATCGAGCCCTTCGCGAAGAACGACCGGTGCTGCACCCGCTGGATCAGCGGCACGAACACCCGGTGATCCACCCACGCCGCGGTCACGGTGCCGAGCGTCGCGATGGCGGCGGTGAGCCAGATGCCATAGCGCGCCCCGTACCACAGCACGACCGGCTCATGCGGCACCACCGCCAGTGCCACGTTCGACAGGACGGCGTACGCGAACAGGGTGGCGGCGAGCGGGATGGGGATCGTGGCCCCCGCTGGAGGGAGACGGTAGATTGGCCGCGCATTGGATGGAGCGGCCAACCGCGTGCTGGCGCTGGAAGATATCACCAAGCGTTACCCGGGCGTGACCGCCCTTGCCGAGGCGCGCCTGGCCCTGGCACCCGGCCGCGTGCACGGTCTGATCGGCGAGAACGGCGCCGGCAAGTCCACGCTGCTGCGCATCCTGGCCGGCGCGGCGCAGCCGGACGCCGGACGGCTCCTGCTCGACGGCCACCCGGTGCGGTTCCGTTCGCCGCGCCAGGCCCGTGAAGCCGGCATCACGGTCATCTACCAGGAGCTGGCCCTCGTCCCGCAGCTCGGCGCCGACGCGAACCTGTTCCTCGGCATGGAGCCCGGGCGCTACGGGCTGCTCGACCGGAACGCCATGCGCGCCGCCGCCGCCGAGATCTTCGGGCGCCTCGGCCTGGCCCTGGCCGATCCATCGATCCCCGTCCAGCGCCTCTCGGTGGCGCAACGGCAGCTCGTCGAGCTGGGCCGCGCGCTCGCGCGCCGGGCGCGCGTGATCGCGCTCGACGAGCCCACCGCCACGCTCACCCCCGCGGAAGTCGGCCACCTGTTCACGCAGGTGCGCAGCCTGCGCGACGCGGGCGCCGCCGTGGTGTTCGTGTCGCACCGCCTCGAGGAGATCCGGGAGCTCGCAGACGACCTCACCATTCTCCGGGACGGCCAGACGGTCTTCACCGGGCCCGCGGCGGACCTGGATGACGCGGAGGTCATCCGGCGGATGGTGGGGCGGGACGTGGAGTACATCCGCCATCCGCCCGGCCGGGCGCCGGGCGAGGTCCCGGTACTCGTCGTCCGCGGACTCGCCCGGCACCCGGCCTTCCGCGATGCGGCGCTGACGGTGCGCGCAGGCGAGATCGTGGCGCTGGCCGGGCTGGTGGGCGCCGGGCGGACCGGGCTGGCCCGCTGCCTGGCCGGGATCGACCGACCCGATGCCGGGACCATGACCCTCGGCGACGCCGCCTACGCGCCCCGCTCGCCGCGCGAGGCGCTGGCCCGCGGCGTCGTCTATCTCCCGGAAGACCGCAAGCGCGACGGCCTGGTGCTCGGGCTGCGGGTGCGCGAGAACGTGACGCTCTCCGTGCTGGAGCGCTGGAGCCGCGGCGGCATGGTCCGGCTGGACGCCGAACGTGAGGCGGCCGAGACCGCCACCGCGCGGGTCCAATTGCGTCCGCCGGACGTGGAGCGTCTGGCCCGCACGCTCTCCGGCGGCAACCAGCAGAAGGTGGTGCTCGCGCGCGCGCTGCTTGCCGAGGCGCGCCTGCTGATCGTGGACGAGCCCACGCGCGGCGTGGACGTCGCGGCCAAGGCCGAGCTGCACCGGCGTATCCGGGCGCTGGCCGACGAGGGCCGGGCGGTGCTGCTGATTTCCTCCGAACTGCCCGAAGTGCTCGCGCTGGCGGACCGGGTCATCGTCATGCGGGAGGGCCGGATCACCGGCACGCTCACGGCGGCCGAGGCCACGGCGGAGGGAATCATGACCCTGGCGGTGGCGGCATGAAGCGCGGCTCGGAGTGGGTGGGCCGCTACGGCGTGGTGGGAGCGCTGCTCGCCCTCGTGGCGCTCGCCGCAATGGGGGTTCCGGGGTTCTTCAGCCGCGACAACCTCACGACGATCCTGCTGCACGTCTCCATCAACGCGATTCTGGGCCTCGGCATCACGTTCGTGATCATCACGGCCGGCATCGACCTGTCCGTGGGGTCGGTGCTCGCGCTGGCCGGCGTGCTCGCGGCCTATACGCTCACGAGCGGACCCGTGCTGGCGACGCTCGGTGTGGGCGGCGCCACGCTCCTCGCCATCGCGGTCGGCATCGGGCTCGGCGTCGCCGTGGGGGCCGTCAACGGGGCGATCACGGCGTGGCTCGGGGTGGCGCCGTTCATGGTGACGCTCGCCGCCATGACCATTGCCCGCGGGGTGGCCCGGCTCTTCACGGGAGGGGTACCCATCGGGTTCCCCGCGCGGGGCGATCCGCAGTTCGATGCCAAGGTGGCCGCCCTCGACGCCCTGCACGTGCTGGGCGGTGGGCGCATCCCGGTGCCGGGCCTGCCGCGCG
>DAINBS010000300.1:0-4006 GCA_036732805.1 Gemmatimonadales bacterium
GCCGTTGGCCGTTAGCCGTCAGCCGTTGGCCGTCAGCCGTTAGCCGTTAGCCGTTAGCCGTGGCCGTCAGCCGTTGGCCGTTGCGAGTCCCATGCGGCGGCGCAGCTCCTCGAACCGGGGCATGCCCCGCAGGTGGTCGAACATCTGCTCGGCGTCGAGATACGCCACCCATCCGCGCCGCTCGCTGTGCGCCCGCTCCAGCTCGCCGAGCGCCTCGTCGAGCATGCCGAGGCCCAGGTAGGCGGTGCCCAGCGCCACCGGCGAGACGTAATCCCGGGACGCCAGGTCCCGCAGGCCGGTGAGCAGCGCGCGGGCCTCGTCGGTCCGGCCCGCCCCCGCCAGCACGAAGCTCAAGGCGCCGGTCGCCACCGGGGAACCGTCCGACAGCCGCACCGCCTCGCGGCACGCGGCCTCCGCGCTCGCGAAGTCGCGCCGCGCCGCGTACACCAGCCCCAGGATGCGGTGGTTCTCCGCGGCGGTCGGATCCATGGCGCAGGCCCGCAGCAGGTGCTGAACCGCGGCGTCGTGGCGGCGGGCGTGGTAGTACAACCAGCCGAGCGTGCGCCGGATGGAGACGGAGGTGGAATCGAGATCCGCGGCGGCGTGGCCCTCGGCCAGCGACTCGTTCATCCGGCCCCGCACGAGATGGAGCCAGGCGTACCACTGGTGCGCGGTGGCGTACCGCGGATCGATCTGGAGGGCGCGGCGGAACTCGCGCTCGGCGCCTGCCCAGTCCCACTCGTACACGAACAGCACCCACGCGAGCGACGTGTGTGCCTCGGCCAGGTTGTCGTCGATCGCGAGCGCCCGCCGCGCCTCGGCCTTGGCGCGCTCGAGTCCCTCCTGCACCCGGATGCTGCGGTAGTCGATCTGGAGCGCGTAGCAGTCGGCGAGTCCCGTGTAGGCCAGCGCGTACTCCGGGTCGGCCGCGATGGCCTGCTCGAAGAACGCGATGGCGCGCTGGAGGTCGCCCGCCGACCGGCGGTTCCAGTAGTACCGGCCCTGGAGGTAGAGATTGTACGCGGCCACGTTCTGCGTGTAGCGGCGCGGGTGCACCTGCCCCAGATCGCGCAGCAGGGTCCGGCGCAGGGTGCCGACGATGGCCTCGGCAATCTCGTCCTCCACGGCCAGCACGTCGGTCAGCGCGCGGTCCCAGCGCTGGGACCAGAGCAGGCGGCCCGCCGCCACGTCCGTGAGCTGCACCGTGACCCGCAGCCGCTCCCCGGCGCGCCGCAGGGTGCCCTCGATGACCGTGGCGACGTGCAGGTGGGCGCCGATGGCCCGTACGTCCTTGCCGCTCGCCTTGAGCGCGAACGCCGACGTGCGCGAGCAGACCTCCAGGCCGTCCACCTTGGCGAGCGCGTCGATCAGCGTGTCGGTGATCCCGTCGCTCAGGTACTCGATGCCGGGGTCGCCGCTCGTGTTCACGAACGGCAGCACGGCAATCCGGCCCCGGGGCGCCGCGTCGTGGGCGGCGTCCACCGCCCGCAGGGCGGCGGCGAACTCGGCCGCGGTGCGGAACCGGCTCACCGGCGCTTTTTCCAGCGCGCGGCCCAGGGCCGCGGCCATGCCCATGGGGACCTCGGGCCGCCGCGCCCGGACCGGGGCCGGCGGCTCCGTGATGTGCCGCGCCATGACCGAGCGGGCGTCCGCTCCCTGGAACGGCGGCGCGCCGCACAGCATCTCGTAGACCACGCAGGCCAGGCTGTACACGTCGCTGCGGCCGTCCAGCTCGGCTTCGCCGCCCGCCTGCTCCGGACTCATGTACTCGGGCGTGCCCACGGCAATGCCGCCCTGCGTCACGGCATCGGCGCCGATCGCGCGCGCCACGCCGAAATCCGCGACCATCGGATGGCCCACGTTGAACAGGATGTTCTCGGGCTTGATGTCGCGATGCACCACGTCCTGGGAATGCGCGTAGGCGAGCGCGTCCGCCACGGCGTCCACGATCGGGAGGACCTGCTCCACGGGCAGCGCCCCCTCGCGCTCGAGCCGCGTGCGGAGCGACTCGCCCACGAGGGGCATCACGTAGTAGAGCACGCCGCCCCGGCGCCCCGAATCGTAAAGCGGGAGGATGTGCGGGTGGGTCAGCCGCGCCACCATCCGGATCTCGCGCAGGAACCGCTCCGAGGCCTCCACGTCGGCGGCGATCTCCGGCCGCAGCACCTTGAGGGCCACCGCGCGGTCGTGCTTCAGGTCGTGCGCCCGGTAGACGACCGCCATGCCGCCGCGGCCGAGCTCGTCCTCGATCCGGTAACGGTCGCCGAGGGCATCCGAAAGGCGCTGGGGGAGGCTGGGCACCGTGCTAAGATGTCGGGGTTTGTGGGAAATGGGGAGGTGGATGATGGGGTACAGGGGAGGCTATCCTTAGCCTCACCCCCTTTCACCCCAACCCCGGAAACCCATGATCGAGAAGATCAACCTCTCTGAGAAGCTCTCCCAGTTCGCGGACCACTGGAATCCGCGCATCGTGGCCGAGCTGAACGGCCAGCACGTGAAGCTCACGAAGCTCAAGGGCGAGTTCGTGTGGCACCATCACGAGGCGGAAGACGAGCTGTTCCTGATCATCCGCGGGCGGCTGCGGATGCAGCTGCGGGATGGCGAGGTCGTGGTTGGCCCCGGCGAGGTAATCGTGATTCCGCGCGGCGTCGAGCACCGGCCGGTGGCGGACGAGGAGGTGCATCTCCTGCTGTTCGAGCCGGCCTCCACGCTCAACACGGGGAACGTGCGGGACGAGCGGACGAGGGAGCGGCTGGAGCGATTGTAGCTGAGGATGAGGCTCAAGGCATGAGGGTGAGGAGTCGGGTGCGAGGGGAGACGGACAGACGGCCGGACGGCAAGCGGTGGGTAGGCCTCAGGTGTCGGAACGGCCCCGCGGGACCCACGAGGCTCCTTGATCCCTTCTCCCGCTGGCCGTCTGGCCGCCTTACCGTCCATCCTTCAACCCCTTAAGCCGTCAGCCACCAACCCACCCGCTCGCCATGTTCCACGCGTGGAGGATCCCATGGGCACTCGCATCGCCACCCTCCTCATCGTCCTGGCTGCCCTCGTCGCCGGGTGCGGTCCGAAGGGACTCGAGCCCGGCGAGGGCTACGTCGAGGTGCCCGGCGGCAGGGTCTGGTACCGGATCGTCGGGAGCGGCACCGCGACGCCGCTGCTGCTCCTGCACGGCGGCCCCGGCGTGCCGAGCTACTACCTCAAGCCGTTGACAGCACTCGCCGACGAGCGCCCGGTGATCTTCTACGATCAGCTCGGCGCCGGTCACTCCGATCCGATCACCGACACGACCCTTCTCACCGTGGACCGCTTCGTGGCCGAACTGGCGGCGGTGCGCGCGGCTTTGGGCCTGGACGAGGTGCACCTCCTCGGCCACTCCTGGGGGACGATGCTCGCCACGGACTACCTGCTCACCAGGCCGGCCGGGGTGAAGAGCGTCATCCTGGCGAGCCCGGCGATCAGCATCCCGCGCTGGGTGGCGGATGCCCGTGCCCTGCTCACGACCATGCCTGAGTCGACGCAGGCGACCGTCGCGCGGCACGAGGCCGACGCCACATTCGATGCACCGGAGTACCAGGCCGCCGTCCTGGCCTACTACCAGCAATTCCTCGCCCGGAAGCTCCCGTGGTCCGCTGACCTGGACAGTGCCTTTTCGCAGCTCAGCCCCGCGGTCTACGGATACATGTGGGGCCCGAGCGAGTTCACGGCCACCGGCACCTTGCAGGCCTACGATCGGACCGATCGGCTGGGCGAGATCACGATCCCCACCCTGCTCACGACCGGGCGATATGACGAGGCGCGGGTCTCGACGGTCGAGTACTACCGGAGCCTGGTGCCAGGGGCGGAGCTCGCGATCATCGAGAACGCCGCGCACCTCACGATGCAGGACGACTCCGCCGAAAACGTCCGGGTGGTGCGAGAGTTCCTGCGGAAGGTGGAGGCTCGGTGACGGCAGCGGGATGGACGGGATCGACGGGGCTGAATCCCGCTGAAGCGGGTTCTCGGCCAC
>DAINBS010000301.1:0-4004 GCA_036732805.1 Gemmatimonadales bacterium
CAGCGCGACGTCCTGCGTCAGCGCGACATCGCCGAAGTGCGTGCCCTCGAGGTCGATGCCCACGGCGACGCGCGTCGTGCGGAGCGCGTAGGTGTTGGGATTGTGCACGTCGAGCAGCAGGCGCAGGGCCCCACCCTCGAGGCCGAGGCCCGCCACCTGGACGGCGACGAGCTGGGTGGTGGGCGCCTCGAAGCGAAGCTGGGCGCATCCGGCCGCGAGCAGGGCCGCAACGGATACCAAGACGGTTCGGCGCATGCATCCAATCTAAGGCCCGGGTGGCGCCGGGACGACGGCCGGCCCAACTTGGGGGTCCCAGCAACCCGGAGCACTCCCCATGCGCGCGCTCGTCACGACGGCCCTCGCCGTCCTCGGTGTTCTCGCCGGTGTCGATGTCCAGGAATGGCCCGTACCCTGGGAGCGGACCCGCCCGCGCGATCCCTACGTGGCCCCCGACGGGCGCGTGTGGTTCGTGGGGCAGGCTGGCGACTACGTCGCGGTGTTCGATCCCTCGTCGGGCGACTTCCGGCGGTTCGCGCTGCCGGCCGGTGCCGGCCCGCACAATTTGATCGTGGACGCGGCGGGCATCGTCTGGTACGCGGGCAACGCCGCGTCGCACATCGGCCGGCTCGACCCCGCCACCGGCGCGGTCCGGCAGTTCCCCACGCCCGAAGGCGTGCGCGACCCGCACACCCTGGTCTTCGACGGCAAGGGCGGCATCTGGTTCACCGCCCAGCAGAGCAACGTGGTGGGGCACTTCGATCCCGCAACCGGCGCCATGCGCGTGGTTCCGGTTCCCACGCCCCGCGCGCGGCCCTACGGGATCGTGGTGGCGCCGGATGGCCGGCCCTGGGTGGTGCTGTTCGGCACGAACAGGCTGGCGACCGTCGACCCCTCGACGTTCACGCTGCGCGAGATCCCGCTCCCCCGGGACGGGGCGCGGCCGCGACGGCTCTCCCTCACGACGGACGGGGCCGTCTGGTACGGCGACTACGCGGGTGGCTTCATCGGGCGGTACGACCCCGCCACCGGGCGCATCCGCGAGTGGCCGCTTCCGGGCGGCGCCGGGTCGCTCCCGTACGCGATGATCACCGACGATCGGGACCGGCTCTGGTTGGTCGAGACCGGGCCGCGGCCCAACCGGTTCGTGGCGTTCGACCCGGCCACGGAGCGCGTCGTCGAGACCGCCGACATCCCGAGCGGCGCCGGCAGCGTCCGGCACATGGTGTTCCACGCGCCCACGCGTACGATCTGGTTCGGAACCGATGCGAACACCATCGGCCGCGCGCGGCTCGACGATTGAGGCGCGTGGGGTTCACCGCGACCCCCGGACCGTCTACACTACAGACGCCATGACGCCCTGGGTCACCCGCCTCCTGTTCGCGAACGCCGCCGTCTTCCTGCTCCAGATGGCGGTGCCCCAGGTCACGGGGTGGCTCGGGCTCGTTCCCGCACTGGTGCTCGTCCGGCCGTGGACGCCGTTCACCTACATGTTCCTCCACGGCGGCCTGATGCACATCCTCTTCAACATGCTGGGCCTGTTCTTCTTCGGGCCGCGGCTCGAGGAGCGGCTGGGGAGCCGGCATTTCCTGGGGCTCTACCTGGTGAGCGGATTGGGCGGCGCGGCCCTGTCCGTCTTCACGCCGCAGTCGCTCATCATCGGCGCGTCCGGCGCCATCTTCGGGGTGTTCCTGGGATTCGCCTACTACTGGCCGCGGGCCCAGATCTACATCTGGGGCATCCTGCCGGTGGAGGCGCGGGTGCTGGTGGTGGCCACCACCGCCCTGTCGCTCTGGGCCGGCTTTTCCGGGGGGAGCGGCGGCGTCGCGCATTTCGCCCACCTGGGGGGGTTCGCCGGCGGCCTGCTCTACCTCAAGCTCCGCGAGCGGCTCGGGACGGGCGCGCGGTTTCGCGCCACGGCCGCGGTGCCGGCGCCGAAGTCCGCAGGGACCACCGACCTCGCGCGATGGCGCGCGATCAACCAGGCAAACCTCCATCCGCTTAACCGGGCGGAGCTCGACCGTATCCTCGACAAGATCTCCGCGACCGGCATGGAGAGCCTTACGGCCGGTGAGCGGGCCTTCCTCGAGCGCTTCAGTCAGCGCCACTGAGCGGGTCCGGCCGCTCGGGCGGGGCCCCGTAAAGAAACGATTCCATCCCGCGACGTTCGGGCTTTGACACCCGGAAATGCACGGTATACCGTTCCCCGGTCGCGCACGCGACACCCGACGCGGGGGTGCCTGGCCGCGGGCAGAGTGATCGGCGGGTACGGCATTGCCGTCTCCGACGAACGGACCAGTAGCGCAGAGGGAAGAGGCATGGCTACCACCGGGCGAGTGAAGTGGTTCAACGATCAGAAGGGCTTCGGCTTCATCACGCCGGACGGCGGCGAGCGCGACTGCTTCGTCCATCATTCGGCCATTCAGATGCAGGGGTTCCGCACCCTGGCCGAGGGCGATCACGTGGAGTTCGAGATCGTCCAGGGCGACAAGGGGCCGTCGGCCCAGAACGTCACCAAGCTCGTCACCTGAACCGCGCAGCGGCGTGCGGACGCGTTCGGCGGGGGAGCGGGCGTGGGACCGATACGCTATGTTACGGCGGCCCTGAAGAGACGGAGTGTATGTCGAAGGAAGATTCGATCACCCTGGAAGGCACCGTGACGGACGTGCTCCCGAACGCGACCTTCCGGGTCGAACTGGAGAACGGCCACTCGGTGCTCGCGACGATCGCCGGGAAGATGCGGCGGTTCCGCATTCGCGTGCTCCAGGGAGACCGCGTCACGGTCGAGGTGTCCCCCTACGACCTGAGCCGCGGCCGCATCACCTTCCGCCACAAGACCTGAGTCGGGCGGCACCGCCGCCCCCCAGCGCCCCGGCTACGCCTGGGCGCGGCCTTCGCGCTCGGCGATGGTCCTGCGCACCAGCTCCATGATCGCGTCGACCACCCGGTCGCGGGCGCGGTCGGCCTCCTGCTGCTTCATCGTCTTGCTTTCCGCGATGGACCATTTCTCCCTGGCCACCACGGCCGCTTCGAACTCCTGCAGCGCCTTCCGGACCGGATCCAGCGAGTGGCTCTTGCGGTCGATTTCCATGCGTGACCCCTGCGGCTGAGTGATCGTACCCAACTTGCGGCGCCTCCCCGGACAGCGGCAAGGGAAGGCGACCGTGCGTCATGGCGATTCGGTGTCGGGGAGCGGGATGCCGCGCGAGCGACGGCCCGAGGGTCGCCGGCCGAGCAGCCGCTGCACCCGCGCCACCAGCTCGGCCGGGTGGAACGGCTTCACCACGTAGTCGTCGGCGCCCAGCTCGAAGCCGCGGATCACGTCCGCCTCGCTGCCGAGCGATGTTACCAGCACGACCGGGAGCGTGCTGTAGCGCGGGTCCTCCCGGATCGTCAGCAGCAGATACAGACCATCCACCACGGGCATGCGGATGTCGAGGACCGCGGCGGCCAGCGTCTCCCGCTGAATGATCGTGAGCGCGGTCCCGCCGTCGGCCGCGTAGAGCACGGTCAGTCCCGGATCGCGCGCGAACGCGTCCGCGAGGAGTTGCGCGGTCACACGGTCGTCTTCGGCGACGAGAATGTTGAGCGGGCCGGGGCCCTGCTCGGTCGGCTGATCGGTCACCGGGGTCCCCCGGGCGTTGCGCGCGGCGCGCCGGCGGGTTCCGGCGCCTGCACCGGAGAAGCTAGCAACGCCGCCGCGGGGCGGCTATGCGGCCGGGGCGCGCGGCGTGCTCTCGAACCCCCGACGGGGTGGGCTGCCCCAGTGCCGCTGGCCGCGCAGCACCGCGATCGTCCCCTGGAGGCGCCAGAACTGGTTGAGCTGGCGGTAGCCCAGGTTCTCCACGATGGACGCCGAGAAGAGCCCCAGGAGGTCCACCCAGCGCGGGTAGCGCCGGAAGGTCAGCTCCTCGAGCGCCACAGCGGCGGCCGACAGGGCGATGCCGACGATCACGGCGAGGGCGATGAACGAGACCACGAACGTGGGCGACCACGCGCCGATGGCC
>DAINBS010000302.1:0-3972 GCA_036732805.1 Gemmatimonadales bacterium
CGACTCGGTCACCAAGAGCAAGTTCGACAACATCTACGGCTGCCGGCACTCGCTGCTGGACGGCATCAACCGCGCCACCGACTTCATGATCGGGGGCAAGGTGGCGGTGGTGTGCGGGTTCGGCGAAGTGGGCAAGGGCAGTGCCCAGTCGCTCCGCGGCCAGGGCTGCCGCGTGATCGTGACGGAAATCGACCCGATCTGCGCGCTCCAGGCGGCCATGGAGGGCTACCAGGTCACCACGCTCGACGACGTCGTCGGGACGGCCGACATCTTCGTCACGGCCACCGGCAACCTCAACGTGATCACCGTCGAGCACATGCGGCGGATGAAGGACAAGGCCATCGTCGGCAACATCGGCCATTTCGACAATGAGATCGACATGGCGGGGCTCAGGAAGGCGCCCGGCGTCCGGCACGAGAACATCAAGCCGCAGACCGACCAGTTCACGTTCCCCGACGGTCACAGTGTGCTCGTGCTGGCGGAGGGGCGGCTGCTGAACCTGGGCTGCGCCACCGGCCACCCGAGCTTCGTGATGTCCACGTCGTTCACCAACCAGGTGCTGGCCCAGCTCGATCTGTTCAAGAACGCGGCCGGGTACGAGCGCGTCGTGATGATGCTGCCCAAGCACCTCGACGAAGAGGTCGCGCGCCTCCACCTCGAGCACCTCGGCGTGAAGCTCACGACGCTGACCCCCGAGCAGGCCAGCTACATCGGCGTGCCCGCCGAGGGGCCGTACAAGCCGGCGCACTACCGGTACTAGACGATGAACGTCGGTCGTTGGCCGTTGGCCGTCTGCCGTCAGCCGTGGGCCGCGGGCGGACGGTCGTGGGCGCGAGGATCGCGGTCAACGGCCAACGGCCAACGGCAAACGCCGTGATCGAAGTCCAGGTCGCCCACCTCGGCCTCGACCGGGCCACCAACTCCCCGGTCGTCATCCTCCAGGAAAAGGACGGCGAGCGGGTCCTGCCGATCTGGATCGGCCCCGCCGAGGCGAGCGCCATCGCGATGCAGCTGGCCGGCGTGAAGTTTGCCCGCCCGCTGACGCACGACCTGCTGAAGCAGGTCATCGTGGGGCTCGGCGCCGAGTTGCGGCGGGTGACCATCACGCAGGTCAAGGACAACACGTACTTCGCGGAGCTGTTCCTCCACCGCGACGACCACGTCATCCAGATCGACGCGCGCCCGTCCGACAGCATCGCGGTCGCGCTGCGGCTGAATGCCCCCATTTTCACCAGCGACGAGCTGCTGGAACGCTCGTCCATCGAAATGGTCGAGTCTCCCGATGCTCCCCAGCCGCTCGACGCCGATCAGCTCAAGGCGTACCTCGAGAACCTCGATCCCGAAGACTTCGGCAAGTTCACGCCCTGAGCGCGCCCTGGCGCGCGCGGGGCTGCTGCTCCTGCTCGCGGCCGGGCCGGCCGCGGCGCAGCAGGGCATCCGGCTCGACGGCCGCGTGCTGCTGGGACGGGCCGCCGACTCGCTGCCGCTGGCGGGCGCCTGGGTGGTGCTCCACGAAGTGACGATGGCGGGCGGCGGGCCGCTCGACTCCCTGCGGGCCGGGCGCGATGGGACATTCCGCCTGCGGCACGCCGCGCCCGACACCACGGCCCTCTACATGGCGAGTACCACGTATCGGGGACTCACGTACTTCTCCCAGGTCGTGACGGGCCGCGATTCCACGGTCGCGCTCGATCCGCTCGTCGTGTACGACACCTCGAGCACGGCGCCCGGGATCTCGGTATCCCAGCGCCACATCATCGTGCGGAACGGCGCGGCGGGCGGCCGGCGCTCGGTGCTCGAGCTGGTGGCACTCGCGAACGACGGACACGTGGCGCGGATCGCGGGCGACCCCCCGCGGCCCACGTGGGTGGGACGGCTGCCGGCCGGCGTGTCGGACTTCGAGGTGGGACAAGGCGACCTGAGCAGCGAGGCCGTGCGCGTCGTGGGCGACAGCATAGTCGTGACCGCGCCCGTTCCGCCGGGCGTCAAGCAGCTCGTCTTCTCGTACACGGTGCCCGCCGGCGACGAGCTCCGCCTGCCCATGGACCAGCCGGCCGAGCGCCTGCTCGTGCTCCTCGAGGACACCACGGTGGCGGTCACCTCGGGCCCGCTCGAGCGGCGCGGCGTCGAGGTGTTCAACGAGCAGCCGTTCGCGGTGTTCAGCGGTGTTGCCCCCGGGGGTGGCGGGGCCATGGTGTTCCGGTTCTCGCGGCGCGCGTTCTCCCCCAACCTGGTCGTGCTGATCGTCGTGGGGCTCGCGGGCGCGCTGCTCCTGCTCGCCATCCCGCTCCTCCGGCGCACGACCCCCGCGCCGCTGCGGGCGCATCCCCCCGACACGCCGGAGGCGCTGGCGCGGACCATCGCGGCGCTCGACGCCACGTACGAGCGCGGCGCGCGCGGCCCCGAGGAAACCGCGGCGTGGCAGGCCGAGCGCGCGGCGCTCAAGGCGCGGCTCGGCGAAGCTCTTGCGCGGGCCCAGGCCGGCCAATAGACTAACCGCGCAGCATTCGACCGCAGGTCATCCGCGGTTGGGATCACGGAAGCCGGTGCAAAGCCGGCGCGGCCCCGCCACTGTAACGGGCGCACAACGCCGCTCAATGCCACTGGGAACGTCCCGGGAAGGCGAGCGCGCGGCCCGAAGCCAGGAGACGACCCCAACCGCACCACCCCGATCCCTCGAGGGAGGGCCGGTGGACCGATTCGCCTTGAGCGACGCGCCTCGCCGACCGCATCCCGGTCCGCATGCGCGCGCGCCCCGCACGACCCGCTAGGGAAGCTCCGCGCAGGATCGGCTGGTGTGGGAGTCGCGGGCTCAAGCCCGCGCTCGGCGTCGCCGTCGCCGTCGTCGGCCTGACGGCCGCCGCCTGCGTCGCGGCTCCGCCCGCCGACCGCTCGGAGCCGGCGCGGCGCGTGGTGTCGCTCTCCCCGGCCTTCACGGAACTGCTGTTCGCGATCGGGGCGGGCGACCGCGTGGTGGGCCGCACGGCCTGGTGCGACACGCCGCCCGAGGCGCTCGCGGTGCCGAGCGTGGGCGACGGGCTCAACCCGAACGTCGAGGCCGTGGTGGCCCGCGCTCCGGACCTCGTGGTGCTCTATGCGTCCGGCCCCAACGTCGCGGCGGTCGAGCGCCTGGCGGCATTGGGCGTTCCCGCGCGCACGCTCCCCATGGATCGGCTGGACGACGTGCCGGCCGCGGCCCGCATCCTGGGGCGCGCGACCGCGACGTGGCCCCGCGCCGACTCGCTCGCCACGGCGTTCGAGCTGGCGCTCGACTCCGCGCGTGCCGCGCTCCACGCCGGACCGGCGCCGCGGGTCGTCCTGCTCGCGTGGAACGAGCCGCCCATCGTGATCGGCGGCGGCAGCTTCCAGACCGAGCTGGTGACGCTCGCCGGCGCGGTCAACGTGTTCGGCGACCTGGCCCAGCCCTCCGCGCAGGTGACCATCGAGGCCATCGCCGCGCGCGATCCCGATCTCATCGTGCTGCTCGACGCCGACGGCATTCCCGCCTGGGTCGAGCGCCCGGAGTGGCGGGCGGTCCGCGCCGTGCGCGAGCGGCGGTTCCTGCCGGTCCGCGGGGCGGCGTTCGCCCGCCCGACGCTCCGCGCGCTGGAGGCGGTCCGCGCACTGCAGGCGGCGCTTGGCGGAGCGGTTCCATGAGCCGCTGGGTGGCGCTCGGCCTGCTCGCGCTCGTGGCGGTGATGGCGGGCATCGTAGTGGGCCCCACCGACCTGGGCATGATGACGGTGCTCCGCGCGCTGGGCGGGGTGGGGGACCACACGACGGTCGCCATCGTGCGGGAGCTGCGCGTGCCGCGGGCCCTGCTTGCGTTCCTGGTGGGCGGGAGCCTCGCCGTCACGGGCGCCGTGCTGCAGGCGCTGGTGCGCAATCCGCTCGCGGATCCCTATCTCCTGGGCCTCTCGGGCGGCGCGGGGCTCGGCGCGGTGGCCGCCATCGCGCTGGGACTGGGCGGCG